>JBPEXC010000533.1:0-5340 GCA_052032035.1 Acidimicrobiales bacterium
CGACCCAATCCCGCACCCGCCCCGTGCTCCCGGCATTGGGCGGCTCACACGACGCCCAGCGCCACCACACCGACCCAATCCCGCACCCGCCCCGTGCTCCCGGCATTGGGCGGCTCACACGACGCCCAGCGCCACCACACCGACCCAATCCCGAAGACGTGGGCCGGGGCAGAGGGGGTCGGGTCAGAAGCCGAGCATGCTGGAGCTGCCGGAGCCGGCGCCGGCGACCGGGGCGGCCTTGACCGTTCCCGACGAGCAGGCCTTCCAGAAGGCCCGATAGCTCGGGTACTCGAGCTCCTCGGTGACCCAGCCGGAGGCGACGAGCTCGTCGTGGTACCGAGGCAGGTTGCGCCACGGCACACCCATGTCGACGTGGTGGGCCAGGTGCCACCCGGTGTTGTAGGGCACCATCCAGAACCGGGCGAGGGGCCCCTGACGGATCACGTGGGTGGTGAGCCGCTTGTCGTCGCTGCGGACACAGCCGCCGTGCTCCGCGATCGAGCGCAGCCGGTTCGACACCTTCCACAGCGTGGACCACGAACCGATCCACACCAGGTAGGCGACCGGGCGGCCCACGGCCACGGCGACGCCCAGCATCACGGTCTGCACGGCCAGCACCTGGCGGGCCTCGGTGTTGGCGCGAGCGGCCCGGAACAGGCCTCGGAAGTTCTTGTAAGCGCTGATGCCGAGCAGGTCGCGGCGTAGCTTGCGACGCCAGGAGTCGGGCGGCACCGGGTAGCCGCTGTAGAGCGCCAGGTCGGGCTCCTCGGGTCCGAGCTCGTCGCGATGGTGGGTGATGTGGGCCCGCCGATAGCTGAGCATCGCCTGGAACGTGGGATAGCCGAGCACCCACCGCCCGACCTGGTCGTTGACCGTGCGGTTCGAGAACAAGAGCCGATGGGCGGCCTCGTGGCCCAGGATGTTGAGGCACACGTGGCCCCTCGTCATCAGGACGAAGGCCGCCAGGTAGGCCCACCAGGTGTTGGCCCAGGCGGCGAGGCCGACGACGCCGAACGACTGCGCCAAGGCGCCGACGACGCTGAACGCGTTGCGGACGTCGGGGATGCGTCGGAGGTCGTCGCGCAGCGGACGCCGGGCGAGCCCCCGCTCGTTGAGACGCTCGGTCGGCAACACGTCGGGCAGCGAGTCGGCCGAGGGCATCATGGTCACGGTGTTCACTCCAGAGGCCATACCGACGATCATACACGGAATGATCGCAGCGTTCGCAATTTGTGACAGTCGCCGATGAGTCCGGCCGCCGACGACGCCCTGACCGGCTCGATCACCTCGCTCAGCGCACGGTCGCTGGCACTGTCGGCGCTGCTCGGCACGCACCCGCCCCGTCTGCCGGTCTCGGCCTTGATCGCCCTCGGTGAACTCTTCGACATCGCGCCCTCGGCGATGCGGACGGCGCTGTCGCGCCTCGTCGCCGCCGGCGATGCCACGGCCGTGGACGGCCGCTACACCCTCACCGGTCCGCTCGTCGACCGCCAGGGTCAGCAGGACCGCAGCCTCGAGACCCCGACCGAATGTGGGGAGTGGTGGACGGTGTTGGCGACGGGGGAGGGGCGCCCGCTCGCCGAGCGACGCCAGTTCCGGCGCACCCTGACGGCGGCCCGCTTCGGGGAGCTCCGACCCGATGCCTGGATGCGGCCGGCGAACACGCCGATGCCGGCGCTCGGCGCGACCGACGCCGTGATCACCGCGGGGCCGCTCGTCGTCGGCGAGCCGGCCGAGCTGGCGTCCAGCCTGTGGGACCTGCCGGCGATCGAGTCGAGGGCGGCGGCGCTCCACGACTCCCTCGCCGACGCGATCGCGCCAGGGGGCACGGCGCCGCTCCCCACCGGCGCGATCGCCGGCGCCTTCCTCACCTCCGCCACGGCCGTCCGGTTCCTGCGGGCCGAACCCTGGCTCCCGCCCTCGCTCCACGACGCGCCGAACGCCGCTGCGCTGCGCGACCTCTACCCCGTCGCCCAGGACCGCCTGCAGACCGCACTGCGGCGCTTCTTCGCCGAGGCCGGCGACCGCTCGTGAGCGACGACCACCTCCCGACCCCGGCCGGGCCGAGGGCGATCGATCGCCGCCCGACCCGCCCCAACAGTCCCCTGCGCGGCTGGGACGGCGCCGACCGCCTCGCCGTCGAGTGGCTCCGCGACCGCGTCGGCCGCCCCGTTCAGGACGACGGGCCCGCGATCTGGGTGCTCAACGACCGCTTCGGTGCCCTGGCCATCGGTGCCCTCGCCGCCGGAGCTCGACGGGTCGTCTCGCTCGGCGACTCGACCACCGCCCACGAGGCCCTGCGCTCCAACCTCGAGGCCAACAGGCTCGACCCGGCAGCCGTCATTTGCGTCACTCCGCTGGCCGACGACGTCGACACGATCACGGCCATCGCCCCGCCCTCGGTCGTGGTCGGGCGCTTCCCCCACGGCCACAGCCTCCTCGACCACGAGCTCGCGCTCCTCGGCTCCCACCTGGCGCCCGACACGCCGGTGACGCTCGCCGTGATGGCCAAGCACCTTCGACGGCCCCACGTCGAGCGGCTGACCGACGCTCTCGGCCCGGCGACCGTCTCGTTGGCCGCCCACAAGGCCCGCCTCGTGCACTTCACCACCGACGGGCGCCATCTGGCCCCGGCTCCGTCGGCGGGCTACGTCACCGAGGCGACCGCCTCGCTCCCCGCCATCCGGACCGTGGGCCTCCCGGGGGTGTTCGGCCGCGATCGCCTCGACCCTGGGGCCCGGGTCCTGCTGCGCCGCCTCCCCGAGCTGCTCGCCCACGACGTCCCCGGCGACGCCCTCGACCTGGGGTGCGGCAACGGTGTGCTCAGCGCCGCCGTCGGCCTCCTGTGCCCCGACGTCCGGGTGACGATGGTCGACGAGTCCCACCTCGCCGTCGACTCCGCCGCTGCGACCATCCGGGCCAACGATCTCGATCCCGACCGCTTCGCCACCCTCGCCGCGGACCGGCTCGACACCGTCGCCGACGACACCGTCGATCTCGTGGTGTGCAACCCGCCCTTCCACCAGGACCAGGTGGTGGGCGACGAGGTGGCCTGGAACATGTTCCACGACGCCCGGCGGGTGCTGCGGCCGACCGGCCGGCTCGTCGTCGTCGGCAACCGGCATCTCGGCCACCACACCCGCCTGAAGCGACTGTTCGCCCAGGTCGAGACCGTCTCGGACGATCCGAAGTTCGTGGTGCTGACCGCTCGGCCGGGCGTCGGGAAATAGTCCGATCGGTGGGCTCACACGACGGCCCGTGGCTCGTACGCTGCCTCCCATGACCAAGAGCTTCGATCGTTTCCGCGCCCACCCCTGGCACGGCCTCTCGGCCGGCGCCCACGCTCCGGCCACGATCGACGCCTACATCGAGATCACCCCCTTCGACGCCACCAAGTACGAGATCGACAAGCAGACCGGCTACCTCCGGGTCGATCGCCCCCAGGGCAGCTCGGCCCTGCCGCCGACGCTCTACGGCTTCATCCCCCGCACCTGGTGCGGGGACCGGGTGGCGGCGTTGACGCCCCACGCCACCGTCGGCGACAAGGATCCCCTCGACGTCTGCGTCTTCTCCCAGCAGCGGATCGACCGGGCCGAGGTCGTGATGAGCGCCCGGGTCGTCGGCGGCATCCAGATCCTCGACGACGGCGAGGCCGACGACAAGATCATCGCGATCCTCACCAGCGACACGGTCCTCGACTACGCGAAGGACATCTCGAAGCTGCCGAAGTCGATCGTCAACCGCCTGGTCCACTACTTCGGGACCTACAAGATGGACATCATGACCGGGGAGAACTCGATCGAGGTGATCGGGACCTACGGCGCCGAGCACGCCAAGGAAGTGGTCCGGGCGTCGATGGAGGACTACCGCGAGGAGTACGGCCTCGAGGAGCGCCGCCAGCCCTGATCTCCGGCCGACCTCAGCCGGCGGCCCGCACGGCCGCCGCGAGGTCGTCGTCGATCTCGAGCGCGACCAACGCGTCGACCACCTCGGGGGGTTGCGCCTCGAGCCACTCGACGGCGCCCGCCAGGGTCAGCCCGACCGGCCACGGGCCGGGCGGGAGGGGCCGGTCACCGACGTCAGCGTCGCCCGCGTCCGGGACCGAGGCGGCCCCCAGCCATGTCGGCGCCGCGCCGGCGGCGTCGAGGAACGCGCCGCTCCCGAGCCCGACGGCGGTGAACACGATCCGTCCGACCGCCGGATCGACGGCGAGGTCGAGGCCCGCCGCCTCGGGGTCGTCGGGCACGAGCTGCGCGACCTCGTCGAGCCGGGGCGTCGTGCCGGGTTCACTCGGCAGCAGCGGTTCCAGCGTGCGCAGCCACGCCGCGCACGCCGAGCGTTCCCCGCAGCCCCAGATCTCGGGGCGGCCGTCGCCGTCGTGGTCCGCCGTGCGGGCGATCGCCGGGTCGGTCAGCATCGCCCACAGGTCCGGTGCCTCGAGCGCAGCGGTGTCGGGTGTGGCGGGCAGCCACACCAGTCCGGCGTCGAGGCCGTCGACGAGGAGGGTCACGTCGGTCAACCCGTCCGCCGCCGGCGATCCTGCACTCGTCACCGGGGCGAGCAGGCCGTCGAGGGCGGAGCGGCGACCCACCCAGAGGTCGACGTCGCCCTCGCCGATGGCGAGCGTGGCCGCGAACTCGGGGAGGACGAACGAGTCGGGATCGAGGACCTCGTAGCCCAGGCTCGTCAAGGCCTCGATCACCACGGCAGCGACCAACGCGTCGCCGGGTCGGGTGCCGGTGGCCACCACCACCGTGCGACCGGCGCCCGGCAGGGTCGTCGTCGTCGCCTCGCCGCCACCGGCGCCGGGGATCACATCGGCGGCCGCCGCCTGGGTGGTCGTGGTGAGTTGCTCGGCGATCTCGGGCTGAGGCTCGGCGAGCCGGGCGTCGCTGCATGCGACGGCGAGCATGGCCACGCCCGTCGCGAGCACCCTCGCCGACCGGCTGCGCCGCGTCACGTCGCCCACCCGGTACACCGCCACGGAGCGAAGCCTATGCGCCTGGCTCCGGTTGCTCGCGGAGCGTCGACGAGCCCGGCTCATCCGGCGCCGTTGGCGACGGCCCGGCGGATCCGCTTGGCCGACACCTTCGATCCGGCACCGACCGTCGGCGCCAGCTGAGCGGTTCGGAAGTCCTCGATCATCCAGCGGACGACCTCCCCGTCGTCGGCGTCGAGGCTGCCGAGCAGCGGTGCAACCTCGGCCTCGAGGGCCGCCACGGGGGCCAACCGTTCGGCGTCGCGTCCGGGGTCGACGTCGAGGCCGTCGAGCCGCACTCGGAGGCCTCGGAGGTGACGAGCGAGGTCGGGGAGGCGATCCCAGCCGACCCGAGCGAGCAC
>JBPEXC010000534.1:0-6005 GCA_052032035.1 Acidimicrobiales bacterium
CATCGGCACGTAGCCGCAGGCGATGGCGAAGCCGGTGCCGACGCCGTAGGTGACGTAGCCGAGGACGAGGTCGGGGGTGCGCGAGGTGGCGAGGAGGCCGGCGAACAGGGAGGCGGCGCCGAGCCACAGGACCGGGCGGGGGCCGACCCGGTCGGCGAGGCGCCCGGTGAAGGGGGCGAGCAGGAACGACAGGGCGATCGTGATCGAGAACACGAGGGCCGTCTGGCCCGAGCCGGCGTCGAACTCGTCGGCCATCGGGGTGAAGAAGGCGCCGAAGCTGTAGCCGACCCCGAACACGGTGAACATCGACAGCACCGCCGCGGCCGTCACCAGCCAACCGCGTCCAGAGTCGAGGGCGTCATCCATCCGGGCTCGGTCTATCGCACCCCGCCCGGTCACCGCCACCGTCTTTGTGGCCGTGCTGGTGGCCAGGCCGGTGGCCGCGGGCGCCCGGCCGCGTTCGCTGGACACATCTGCCCACATACGGTTCATAGCCACCAACAACCCACCCAACGTGGGACGTTGGCACCAACGAACCACCCACCCACGCGCGGGCGGGCACCCCAGCAGGCACTCGGCCAGCCGAGTCAGGTGGTGAGGCGGTGGAGGAGTTCGACCGAGGCCTCGACCTCGACCTTGCGCACGGCGACGCTCTCGACGTTGCAGCCGATCGGGATGCCCTTCGCGGCGGCGAACGCCTCGAGCTCGCGGTAGTTGCGCTCGGAGATGTCGACCGACTGTTCGAGGATGTCGTCGGTGTGGGTCAACTCGTTCTCGAGCCAGCGGGGGATCGAGATCCCCAGCCACTTCATGAAGTCGAGCGTCTTCGACGACCCGCAGGGCGTGAGGGTGAACAGGATCGGCACGAGCTCGACGCCCCGCCGCTGCCCCTCGTAGTAGTAGTCGGACAGGAAGTTCTTCGACGCCTCGACGTCGTAGACGCCCTGCGACACGAGGAACTCGCACCCCTTGGCGATCTTGTCGAACACCCGCACGTGTTCGGTGCCCTTGGCCTGGTGACGTTCCGGGATCACCACGCCCCCGAGCGCCGGCGGGTCGGCCACCTCGGTCCGCAGCGCGTAGGCCTCGTCGATCGACATCGTCACCGCCTGATCGCGCGATGCCGCGCCGACGAACACGGTGAGTTCACGGGCCGGGTCGGCGGCGTCGAGGAACGCCCGCAACTCGTCGGCGGAATACTTGCCGACCGCCCGGTAGATGATGCGGGCGACGTCGAGATCGGCGAGGTGCGAACGGCTGTAGTCGAAGCCGTCGAGGGTCTCGATGAACGGGAACGGGCGGGCCTCGGTGGTGCGGGCCTGCTCGTCCTGGAGGTCGTAGACGACGAGTCCGTCGATCGGCAGCCCCTCGATCCGCCCCCGCTGACGGGCCGCGATGGCGGCCAGTTCGTCGACGTCGGTGGTGGTCTTCGGCGGCACCATCCCGTAGAGGACGATGCCGGTCTCCCGGGCGCGAATGCGATCGATCAACATGTGGCGTTCAGTATCGGCGGTCGGACGCCGAACCGGACCCTCCGACGCATGGCGAGGTCGGCGCAGCCCGGGCGAGCGGGGCGGCTCAGTCGGGCAGGTCGTCGCCGTCGGCGTCGCTGACCGAGGCCCCGGAGGCATCGACACCGGAGGCATCGACACCGGACGCATCGTCGCCGGTGCCGGAGAAGCCGGAGAACGAGGCCGGGTCGCTCATGATGCCGAGGTCGTCAAGGGCGATGTCGCAGGTGGAGAGCACCGTGAGGAACAGGGTGATCTCCTCGTTGGTGAGCTCGTCGTCGGCGAGCCCGGCCATCGCCTCGGTCGGGGTGTTGTCGACGAAGCACTCGGCCTGGTCGATCTCGAGACCGAGCTGGGCGGCCATCGTCTCGACCACGAGCTGGCGACCCTCTTCGGTCTCCATCAGGTCGGCGGCCATCTCGGCCTGCTCGGCGTCGAAGGCCAGCTCGGGCGGCATCGCCGCCGTCGGCTCGGCCATCGTGGTGGTGGACTGGTGGTCTTCGGTGGCGATCGCCAGGGCGTCGTCGGCCGGACCGGCGCTGGAGCAACCGGCGAGGAGCGACGCCGCCGCACCGGCGACCAGGAGCTTCGACGAGATGGAGGGCATGATCCCTAGTCATCGACACGTTTCGGGGCCGCTTGAGAAAGCCGTGTCGTCGAACGACGTTGCATCCGTCACCGGAAGTCTCGGCTCATCGACGACACCGGCGGGGCGGCGGTGGGGGTGGTGCCGTCGGCCGAGCGCCCGATCGGCAGCGGGGTGATCACCTCGGCCACGATGTTGACCACGGCCCCCTGCTTCTGACACCGCCCCCGGATGAGCAGCGCCGGGGTGGAGCGGGCGACCACCCGATGGTGCTCCCAACACCCCTTGGAGATCACGACGTTGATCAGGCCGGTCTCGTCCTCGAGGCCCATGAACGTGGTGCCCGACGCCGTGGCCGGACGCTGCCGGTGGGTGACGACGCCGGCGACGAGAATCCGGTCGCCGTCGGGGATCTCGGCCATCCGGTTGGCGGGGGTGACCCCCATCGTGTCGAGCTGACGCCGCAGGAACAGGGTCGGGTGACCGTCGGCGGCCACCCCGGTGGCCCACAGGTCGGCCATCGCCAGCTCGTGATCGCTCAACCCGGGGAGCTGGGGTGCCTCCACCCCGGTGACGATCCCCTCGAGTTTGTCGGCCCCGCCCTTCACCACGGCCCCCGCGATCCACAGTGCTTCACGACGAGACGGTGCTTCCCGACGAGACGGTGCTGTATTGCTTGCCGCGACCGAGCTGGCCGCAGCGTCGTCGGTGGTGGCGAGGCCGTCGAGGGCGCCGGCGGTGGCGAGCGCCTCGAGTTGGTCGCCCTTGAGACCGCAGCGGCGGGCGACGTCCTCGATCGACACGAACGCCCCCCGTGCGTCGCGTTCGGCCTCCATCGCGTCGGCCACGTCGTCGCCGATCGTGCGCACCGAACGCAACCCGAGCCGCACCGCCCACCCGTGGTCGAGGCGTTCCCGACGGATCAGCTCGGGATCGGCGACCGTCATCGGCACCGGCGACGTGTCGCCCTCGGGCTCGAGGGTGGCCCCCGCCAGCGACTCGTTGACATGGGGCGGACGGGTCGGCACCCCGTGACGGCGGGCGTCCTGCACCAACGAGTGGGGCGAGTAGAAGCCCATCGGTTGGGCGTTGAGCAGGGCCGCGCAGAACGCCGCCGGGTAGTGGAGCTTGAGCCACGACGACGAGTAGACGAGGTAGGCGAAGCTGATCGAGTGGCTCTCGGGGAAGCCGTAGTTGGCGAAGGCCACCAGCTTGTGCCAGATCTCCTCCTGCACCTCGGCCTCCACCCCCTTCGAGGTCATCCCCTCGTAGAGCCGGGCCTGGAGGGCCTCCATCTTCCGGCGGCTGCGTTTCGACCCCATCGCCCGGCGGAGCTGGTCGGCCTCGGCCGCGCTGAACCCGGAGATGTCGATCGCCATCTGCATCAGCTGCTCCTGGAACAGGGGGATGCCGAGGGTCTTCTCGAGCGCCGGTTCGAGGAGGGGGTGGAGGTAGGTGACGGGTTCCTCACCGTTGCGGCGCCGGATGTAGGGGTGGACCGAGCCGCCCTGGATCGGGCCGGGACGGATCAGGGCGATCTCGACGACCAGGTCGTAGAAGGTGCGGGGCCGCAGCCGGGGCAGGGTCGACATCTGGGCCCGTGACTCCACCTGGAACACGCCCACCGAGTCGGCGTGGCAGAGCATGTCGTAGACGGCGTCCTCCTGGGGCACGGTGGCGAGGTCGATCTCGGTGTCGTGGTGGTCGGCGATCAGGTCGACGGCGTAGTGGAGCGCGGAGAGCATGCCGAGGCCGAGCAGGTCGAACTTCACGAGGCCGGCGGCCGCGCAGTCGTCCTTGTCCCACTGCAACACCGTGCGCCCCTCCATGCGCCCCCACTCGACGGGGCACACCTCGATCACGGGGCGGTCGCACATCACCATGCCGCCGGAGTGGATGCCGAGGTGGCGGGGCAGGTCCTCGAACTTGGCGGCCAGTTCGAGCACGTCGCCGGGGATGCCGTGGTCACGCTGTTGGGTCTGGTTCGTGCTGCTGGCCAGGCCGCTCCAACGGTCGGTGGCCTTGGCGAAGGCGTCCTGCTGGCCGGTCGCGTAGCCGAGCGCCTTGGCCGCATCCCGGATCGCCGACTTCGCCCGGTAGGTGATCACGTTGGCGACCTGGGCGGCGTGGCGACGGCCGTGACGCTCGTAGACGTACTGGATCGCCTCCTCCCGCCGGTCCGACTCGATGTCGAGGTCGATGTCGGGTGGGCCGTCGCGCTCGGGGGCGAGGAAGCGTTCGAAGAGGAGGCCGAGCGAGACGGCGTCGGCCTTGGTCACCCCGAGCACGTAACAGACGGCCGAGTTGGCGGCCGAGCCCCGCCCCTGGCACAGGATGTCGGCCGTGCGGCAGAACTCGACGATGTCCCACACGACGAGGAAGTAGCCGGGGAAGCCGAGCGACTCGATCAGATCGAGTTCGTGGTCGAGCTGGGTCCACGCGCCGGGCACCCACTCGGCGTCGCGGGGCCCGTAGCGGTCGACGCCGCGCACCTCCACCAGGTGACGCAGGAACGCCATCTCGCTCATCGGGGTGCCGTCGGGTCCGTCGGGACAGGGGAACGGGGGCAGCTTCGGCGCCATCAGCGACAGGTCGAAGGCGCAGGCCAGGCCGAGTTCGGCGGCCCGCTCCACCACGCCGGGGTAGCGGGCGAAGCGGCGGGCCTGCTCGTCGCCCGAACGCAGGTGGGCCGACGCCGCGGCGGGGAGCCAGCCGTCGATCTCGTCCAGGCTGCGACGGCTGCGGACCGCCGCCATCGCCGAGGCCAGACGCCGGTCGGCGGGGGTGGCGTAGTGGACGTTGTTGGTGGCGATCACGTCGACCCCCACCCGGTCGGCGAGGCCGACGAGGGCGTCGTTGCGCACGCTGTCGAGCGGGGCGCCGTGGTCCCACAGCTCGACGGCGACATTCGAACGGCCGAACCGGTCGACCAGGTCGACCAGGGCCCGTTCCGCCGCCGCCGGACCCTCGCGCTCGAGGGCCCGGTTGACCGCTCCCTTACGGCAGCCGGTGAGGATCTGCCAGTGGTCGCGTTCGTCGTCGCGCAGCCAGCGATCGAGGCTCGACATCGACATGCGAGGCGCCCCCTTCTCCCCCGCCAGCTGGGCCTCGCTGATCACCCGGGCCAGGGCCGCGTAGCCGACGGGGTCGCGGGCGAGGACGAGCAGATGACCACCATCGGGGTCGGCCTGGCCGGGGGTGATGTCGAGTTTGTCGAGGGTGAGCTCGGCGCCGAACACGGTCGGCAGGCCGACGGCGCGGGCGGCCTCGGCGAAGCGGACCACGCCGTAGAAGCCGTCGTGGTCGGTGATGGCGAGGGCCTCGAGACCGAGGGCCGCTGCCTCCTCGGCGAGCACCTCGGGGTCGGACGCGCCGTCGAGGAAGCTGAAGCTGGAATGGCAGTGGAGCTCGGCATACGGGGTGGTCGAGCGGTGACGGCGGATGGCGGGGGCCTCGTACTTCTCCCGCTTGCGACTCCAGGCGGGCGAGTCCGACCCGTCGCCGATGCCGGCGTCGCGCTGATCGCTCCCACCGCGCGGGTGGGGGTCACGACCCGACAGACTCCGCTCGATGTCCCGCCACGGGACGGGTGGGTTCCCGAACGCCATCCCCCGACCCTATCGAACACCTGTTCGACGCGCGCCACGGGTGAACCTCCCCACGCTCGCACCTGCTGTTGCCCGGTCGCGCCTGCCGTGCCGCGGTCGCGCCTGCTGTTGCGCGGTTCTTTGTCGCCAACGTCCCACGTCCGGTGGTTCATTGGCGCCAACAAACCCCATACGGGCCAAACCCGCCAGTGAGTCAGCGCTCACCCGGCGAGCACCCGGTCGGACGCACGAGCTGGCGCCGCGAACCTGAGCGCAACAGCCCCTTTCGAGGGCCTCGGAAGGAGGCTCGACGGCCTCGTC
>JBPEXC010000535.1:0-4003 GCA_052032035.1 Acidimicrobiales bacterium
CCGCCGGTGAGCGGGTCGAGCTGGTGGCGATGGTCGACACCTTCTTCGGCGGTGGCACGATCCCCGGCGCCGGCGAAGCGATCGGATCGAAGTACGCCACCCTGTGGCGCAACGGTGGACCGTCGGCCGTCGTCGACGAGGCCCGCAGCCGGGTCGCCGATCGGGTCCGCGCCCGGGTCTACCGGGCTCGCTACCAGCTGGCACGGTCGGCCGGCACCGCCCCCGACCTGCGCCACGCCGAACGGACCCTCGGCCCCGCGATGCGACGCGCTGCGCAGGCCTACGAGCCGCCGTCGTGGCGGCCCGGATCCGACGACGACGGGCCCGTGGTCCTCTACGCCGCGTCGCTGACCGACCCGTCGGAGACGATCGAACCGTGGACGGCGCATCATCCCGCCGTCGAGGTCGTCGGCCTCGACGGGTCACACTTCCGGCCGGAGGCCGAGTGCGTGATGGCGGCCGGCAGGGTCGAGGCGTTGGTCGACGATCTGGTCGGGCGCCTGGGCGCCCGCGACGCGGGAGCTCGCCGGACCGGTCAGGTGTGACGAGCGGGGACGTCGTCGGTCATCGGGTCGACGACGCGCTGTCGGGCGACCGGAGCGAGCGGGTGGTCGTGACCCCTCGGCGCAGTGCCGGTGCGAGCAGCTGCTCCATGACCACCGGCGCACCGGAGATCGACGCCACCAGCGTGCGGACCGCGCGGTCGGCCAGGCCGTCGAAGGGCTGACGCATCGTCGTGAGGTCGTAGGGCTGGTAGGCGATCTCGACGCCGTCGAAGCCGGCCACCAGGAGGTCGTCGGGGACCGAGATCCCTCGCTCCACACAGCGGTCGAGCACCCCGAACGCCATCAGGTCGTTGGCGGCGAGGATCGCGTCGGGTCGCATCGCCAGCAGGTCGTCGGCCTGGGCGCGGGCGCTGGCCCGCCAGAAGTCGCCCTGGTGCACGAGCGACTCGTCGGGGCGGAGCCCGGCGCGCTCGATCCCGAGGTGATAGCCGGCCAGTCGGTTGGCCGCATCGACCCGCTCGCGGTCGCCGGCGAGGTAGGCGATGCGGGTGGCGCCCTGCTCGACGAGGTGCTCGACGAGGCTCGCCGTCGCCTCCTCGGCCTCGGTGTCGACTACCGGCACGTCGGTCCGACGGGGATGGCCGCCGAGCAGGACCGTCGGCATGCGGGCGTCGAGGAGGCCCTCGACCCACTGTTCGCCGGCGGCGACGGC
Organism: Acidimicrobiales bacterium; assembly: GCA_052032035.1. GTDB lineage: Bacteria > Actinomycetota > Acidimicrobiia > Acidimicrobiales > SZUA-35 > JAWSVN01. The sequence continues at coordinate 1,219 of JBPEXC010000535.1, forward strand.
CGAGACGATCACGCCGTCGATCTGGCCGTCGCGCAGCAGGTTGTGGACCCGCTCGTTGGGCGTCCGGGAGTCCATGATCAACATCAGGCCCTCGTCGTGTCGATCGGCGGCCTGGGCGATCGCCTGCAGCAGGGCCTGGGAGTAGGGCTCGGCCACGAGGTCGCCGGCGCCGACGACGAGCCCGATCAGCGACGAGCGGCCGCCGGCCAGGTTCTTCGCCCCCCGGTGCGGGCGGTAGCCGATCGCATCCGCGATCGTCCGCACCCGCTCGCGCACGTCCGGCCGCACCCCCGGCTTGTCGTTGAGGGCGCGCGAGGCGGTCGCTCGCGACACGCCGCTGCGGCGCGCCACCTCGTCGAGGGTGATCTCGCTCGTCATCGGAGCCCGGAGGACCGTTCGCGTCGCTTGGCCACATCTGTCACATCCAAAAGCATTGCGTTGGAAGCGCTTCCATGTCAATGTCTCTCCCGCAGACGCCCAGGACCAGACGGCAAGACGACAGGGGCGTAGGGGATCGTGATGAACCAGAACGGAAGCGCTTCCAACTCGCCGGAACAGGCGGCGTCGACCGACGAGGCCGGGCGGATGCTCGAGTTCCCACCCGGCTTCGTCTGGGGGAGTGCCACCTCCTCCTATCAGATCGAGGGCGGCGCCGACGTCGACGGCCGGGGCCTGTCGATCTGGGACGTCTTCTGTCGCGAAGAGGGCAAGATCAAGGATCGCTCGACCGGCGACATCGCGTGCGATCACTACCACCGCTACGCCGACGATGTCGCCCTGATGCGCGACCTCGGGCTCCAGGCCTACCGATTCTCGATCGCCTGGCCCCGGGTGATGCCGGAGGGCACCGGCGCCGTCAACGCCGCTGGACTCGACTTCTACGACCGACTCGTCGACGAACTGCTGGCGGCGGGCATCCGCCCGTTCCCGACGCTGTATCACTGGGACCTGCCCTACGAGCTCGAGAAGCAGGGCGGCTGGCTCGCCCGCTCGACGGCCGAGGCGTTCGGCCCCTACACCGAGGCGGTCGTCGAGCGGCTCGGCGACCGCATCGACACCTGGGCGACCCTCAACGAGCCGTTCGTGTCGGCCAACCACGGCTACGTGATCGGCGAGCACGCCCCGGGCCACACATCGATGGACGAGGGCCTCGTCGCCGCCCACCACCTGATGGTCGCCCATGGTCTCGGCCTCGAGCGGATCCGCGCCCTGGCCCCCGATGCCCGAGCGATGTGTGTGCTCAACTTCACGCCGATCGAGCCCGCCACCGATGCCCCGGCCGACCTCGAGCTCAGCCACCACCGCAACAACTGGGAGAACCGCTGGTACGCCGACGTGCTCTCCGGACGCGGCTACCCCCAGGACTCCTGCGAGCACTGGGGCTGGGAGCAGGCCGAGGTGCTCGACGGCGACCTGGAGCTGATCGCTCGACCGCTCGACCTGTTGGGCATCAACTACTACACCCGGACCATCGTGTCGGCCGACGACTCCTACGTCGCGCCGCCCGACACGCCCCGCAACACGATGGGCTGGGAGATCCACCCGCCCTCCCTCGGTCGCCTCCTCGACGACCTCCACGACCGCTACGACTTCCCGAGCTTCCTGATCACCGAGAACGGCGCCCCGATGCCCGACCAGGCCCGCACCCCGGACGGCCGGGTCGACGATCAGGACCGGCTCGCCTTCATCCGCGATCACCTCGCCCAGGTCCACGCCGCCATCGAGCGCGGCGTACCGGTCGAGGGGCACCTCGTGTGGTCGCTGTTCGACAACTTCGAGTGGGCGTGGGGCTACGGCCCCCGCTTCGGCATCGTCGAGGTCGACTACGAGACCCAGGAACGGCGGCCGAAGGAGAGCGCTCGTTGGTTCTCCGCGGCTGCGGCCACCAACGGCTTCACCGTCTGAGCGCCGCCGCGTCGCCGAGCAGATCGGCCGAGGTCACCGACGCCGGTCGGTAGGCCCGCAGCGATCGTTCCCGGAACGAACCGACCGCCGTGCCCGCAGCCATCGCCAACTCGTCCACGAGCTGCCGGTCGACGGCGCCCGCGAGCAGGGCGGCGACCAGGATCCGGCGCGGCCCCGCACCCCCGACGCCCGCGACCGTCAGCGCCGGCCATCCCAGGCGGCGGACCGCTGCAGCGAGGGGCCGTCCGGCGTGCCAGGTGCCGAGACCGGCGAGCCGGACGGCGTCGCCGGCGGGGCGTCGGCTCCAGCCGCGCACGTCGACGGCGAACCGGGCCGTCGATCCCGCCCACAGGGCGGCGGCCGCCGTCCGAGCGAGCGGGCCGCCGCCGACCGCGAGCGCCCACACCGCCACGCTCCACGGGCTGATCTCGAGACTGCGCACCTTGTCGGGGTGGCGGTCGGCCAGGACGACCTGGCTGCGGCCGTAGGAGAACTGCTGGGTGAGCCGTCGCCGCAGCCGGTCGTGGGGCGGATGGTCGACGACGGCGGCGGCCTCGTAGACCACGACCTCGCCGGCATCGAAAAGGCGCCAGACCAGATCGACGTCCTCGCCGCCGACCATCATCTCGTCGTAGCCCCCGATCGCCTCGACCGCACGACGCTGCACCAGCAGCGCGGCCCCGGGCACGAACGGCACGCGGCTCCGGGGTCGCACGACGGCCGACCGGTCACCACGATCGGCGCCGTCGACCCGCGGCGCGGCGGCCGCCGGGTGCGGCCACCGAGCGGCCGCCGACGACAGCGCCGTCCACCACCCGCCGACGGGGCTGATGTCGGCGTCGAGGAACAGCAGCCATGTCGCCGAGCCCTCCGTCGCACC
>JBPEXC010000536.1:0-3140 GCA_052032035.1 Acidimicrobiales bacterium
GGCCCAGGTGATCGTGGTCGTCGCCGGGCCGTCGGATCCCGACTCGTCGTAGACGATCGCCGCGCCGTCGGGACGGTCGGAGGCCGTCTGGACGAGGGGGAGCGTCATCGGGCCAGGACCGTCATCGAGCCAGGACCGTGCACGCGGAGATGCCGGGCGCGCCGTAGACCTGGGTGAAGGCGGTGCGGGGCTCGCCCGGCACCTGGCGGTCGCCGGCCCGGCCCTGGAGCTGCCAGACACACTCGATCACCTGGCGCAGGCCGCTGGCCCCGATCGGCTCGCCGTTGGCGAGGAGGCCGCCGTCGGTGTTGACCGGGAGTCGTCCGTCGATCGTCAGGTCTCCTCGTTCGATCCACTCGCCCTGCTCGCCGTGCTCACAGAACCCGCACTCCGCGAGATGCATCAGGAGGGCACCGGCCTCGGTGTCCTGGAGCTGGGCGACGTCGATCTCGTCCGGGCCGATCCCGGCGGTCTCGAACGCGGCGGCCGCCGCCTCCACCGTGGCGCCGTCGGCGATCTCGTCGGCCAGCCACGGGTTGAACACCTCGAACGTGCCGAATCGGCGGGTGCGGAACTCGACCGCCCTGACGTCGACCGGGTCGGCCCGCAGCTCGCGGGCCCGGTCGGCCGAGGTGAGCACCACCGCGGCGCCGCCCTCGTTGGGGGAGCAGAACATGAAGCTGGTGAGGGGGTCGTTGACCATCACGGCGTCGGCGATCTCGTCGGCCCCCACCGGCCTGCGCCGCCACGCGTGGGGCGTGAGGGAGCCGTGGTGGAGCGACATCGCCGCGAGCTCGGCCAGCAGCCGGGGGTCGAGGTCGTGATCGTGGAGGTAGCGCTGGATCTTGAGGGCGAAGAACTGGGTCGTCACCATCATCCCGGTCTCGGCGTACCACATCGGGAGGCCGTAGTCGGCGGGGTTCGAGCCGAACGCGCCCCGGGCGTGCTTGTCGAAGCCGACGGCGAGGGCGACCTCGGCCTGTCCGCTCTCGATGGCGTGGGCCGCGCTGAGCAGCGCCGACCCGCCGGTGCCACAGCCGTTGTAGACGCCGATGAAGGGCACCCCGGTGAGGCCGAGCTCACTGACCAGGGCGGCGGCGTGGCCGCCATCGCGGCTGCCGCCGGCGGCGTAGTGGACATCGGACCACGCCAGGCCCGCGTCGGCCAGGGCGTCGCGGGCGGCGACGAGCCCCATCTCACGGCCCGACACGTCGAAGCGGCCGAAGGGGTGCAGGCCCACCCCGACGATGGACACGGTCATGCCGTTCCCTCGATCACGTAGTCGCCCGGTCCGTCACCGGTGACGACGATCCGTACCGGCTCGCCGATCCGCCAGCCCTCGGCGTCGAGGTGGCGGCCCGCCAGGCGGCCCTCGATCTTGATGCTCCCGAGGTCGGCGTAGCCGACGCCGTAGGGCTCGAACTCGCCCTCGCACACGAAGGGCGGCTTGGGCTGGAGGCGCTGCACCGTCCAGCTCCACAGCGTCCCGTGGCTCGGGAGCTCGGTCGGTGCGGTCGCCGCCCCGCAACGCGGGCACGCCCCCTGGGCGGGGAAGGTCGTCGTCCCACACGCCGTGCAGGCGGCGCCCTCGAGGGCGGCGGCCGTCGACATCAGAAGGAACCCTCCTTCACGCGGTCGATGCCCTGGAGGACGACGAGGTCCTCGTGGAACTCCATCCAGATGTCGTGGTACGACTCGCACATCACGCCGGTGAAGCGGTTGTCCTGGCCGTTGGCCACCTCGTCGGACGCCTCCCCGAGCCGCGTCTCGTAGCGCAGGATCCGCGGCAGGATCTCACCCATCGAGCGGATGACCGGCACCGCCTCGGCGTGGAAGTCCGCCAGCTTCCGGCGGCAGGCGTCGTCGTAGGCGGCGTCGCTGTGGTCGTTGGGTTCGCCGTCGCGCATCTGCCAGCCGGTGCACAGCTCCTTGAACACCAGGTTGAGGGTGAGGAACTCCTCGTACGGTCGCTCCAGGCCGCCGCGGACGGCGTCGGTGGCGAGCCCGGGCAACACCTCGAGGTGACGCTCCTTGCCCTCGGGGAGGAGCTGGTACATGTCACGGGCCTCGAGGTGGCGGACCAGCCCGGCCTCGGCCAACCCGGCGACGATGTCGGACGGCACCGTGCCGAGGCTGGCCTCGAAACCGGCGCCCGTCACGAAGCCGCGGATCCGCAGCACGTGGAGCACCAGGGCCTCGGTCACCTCGAACGAGGCGGCGCCGAGACCGGTCGCGGCCACCTCCGACGACCCGATCCCGGCGTCGTCGACGCCGTGGTCGTAGTCGAACTCGATGTCGTTGATGTGGACGCGACCGCACGCCAGCAGGGCCTGGGCCACCCCGAGCCGGGCCATCGGGACCCGGAACGGCGAGCAGCTCACCGAGTCGAGGCCGAGGCGCACGAGGAAGTCGGCCGAGGCCGGGTGCCCGGCGTGCTCGCCGCAGGCGCCGAGCTTGATCTGGGGCTTGGTCCGCCGCGAGCCCTCGCAGCCGAGCTGGACGAGCCGGCCGACCCCCTCCTGGTCGAGGACGGCGAAGGGGTTGGCGGGCAGGATCCCGGCGGCCTGGTAGGCGGGCAGCAGCTTGGCCTCGACGTCGTCGCGGCTGAACGCGTAGGTCATCTGGGTGAGGTCGTTGGTGCCGAAGCTGAAGAAGTCGGCGTGCTCGGCCAGCGCCGCCGCCGTGAGGGCGGCGCGCGGGGTCTCGATCATCGCCCCGACCGTCACCAGGGTCGACGCCAGTTCGGGGTGTCCGAGCTCGTCGAGCACGTCGGTGACCCACGACCGGGCGAGCCGCAACTCCTCGGCATCGACGACGAGGGGGATCATGATCTCGACGCGCGGTTGGAGCCCCCGATCGAACAGGTTCGCGGCGGCGGTGCAGAGGGCGTGGACCTGCATCTGGTAGAGGCCGCCACGGACCACCCCGAGGCGGACACCACGGGTGCCGATCATCGGGTTGGCCTCGTGGAGGCGGCGCACGGCTGCCAGTTCGGACGTGCCGGCAGCGTCGAGCTCTCCCCGGGTCTCGGCTGCGATCAGCTCGCCGAGGTCGGGGAGGAACTCGTGCAGCGGTGGGTCGAGCAGCCGGATCGTGACCGGGAGCTGATCCATCGCCTCGAGAAGTCGCTCGAAGTCGAC
>JBPEXC010000537.1:0-7633 GCA_052032035.1 Acidimicrobiales bacterium
CGGCGTGGGCGACGACCGTGATGCGGTCCCCGCCGATCAGGCCCTCGCCGGCGACGGCCTCGAGCGGCGGCTCGACCTCGACGAGGCCCATGCCGTCGATCAGGTAGCGGGACGGCCAGTCGGCGCCGGGGAGCTCGGGGTCGGTCGGGGCGGGTTCGACGAGGCCGTCGCCGTCGTCGGTGACGTCGAGGCCACGCTCCTCGCCGAACCACGTTGCGGCCGCGACGGCGAGCAGGATCGTGAGCGACACCGCGACGACATAGCGCAGGCGCGTCCTCGCCCGCATCGCCCGCTTGCGGACCGCCCCGGGCGACAGGCCGAGTTCGTCGGCGATCGCAGCGTGGGGAGTGCCGTCGATGTCGCCCATCTCGAGCACGGCCCGGTCGGTGGGTGACAGCTCGTCGAGCAGGGCGAGGTCGCTCGGGTAGTGGTCGCGATGGTCGTCGCCGGCGCCGAGTCGCCCCAACGCCCGACGAAGCCGCCCGGCGCGGCGTCGGTGGTTGGCCGAGGTGTTGAGGATGCACCGCCGCAGGTAGGCCTCGGGGTGGTCGAGATCGACGAGGCGATGGCGGGCCAACGTCGCCGCGACGGCGTCCTGCACGAGGTCGTCGGGGTCGACGTCGGCGTCGGCGACCCTCGACGCGTACGAACGCAGTCGGGGATACAGCGCGTCGAGCAGTTCGTCGTCGCTCGGTTCGGTGGACGGTTGCCGCATGCTCACACCCTGGTGACACCGTAGACCCCGGAGATGTCCCAACACGTTCGGCGTCTCGTGGCGAACTGACTGGATCGGGGGACACCACTCCCCACTAGCCTGTGCTCATGCCTGCCTATCGCTCTCGAACCACCACCGAAGGTCGGAACATGGCCGGCGCCCGCGCCCTGTGGCGGGCCACCGGCATGACCGACGACGACTTCGAGAAGCCGATCATCGCCATCGCCAACTCGTTCACCCAGTTCGTGCCCGGCCACGTGCACCTGAAGGACCTGGGCCAGCTCGTGGCCCGCGAGATCGAGGCCGCCGGCGGCGTGGCCAAGGAGTTCAACACGATCGCCGTCGACGACGGCATCGCCATGGGCCACGGCGGCATGCTCTACAGCCTGCCGAGCCGTGACCTGATCGCCGATTCGGTCGAGTACATGGTCAACGCCCACTGCGCCGACGCGCTGGTGTGCATCTCCAACTGCGACAAGATCACCCCCGGCATGCTGATGGCCGCCATGCGGCTCAACATCCCGGCCGTGTTCGTCTCCGGCGGCCCGATGGAGGCCGGCAAGACCCGCCTGGCCGGCACCGAGGTGAAGGTCGACCTGATCTCGGCGATGATGTCGGCCGGCGACACCAACGTGAGCGACGAGGACGTCGCCGAGATCGAGCGCTCGGCCTGCCCGACGTGCGGCTCGTGCTCGGGCATGTTCACCGCCAACTCGATGAACTGCCTCACCGAGGCCCTCGGCCTGTCGCTGCCGGGCAACGGCACCGTCGTCGCCACCCACTCGGACCGCCGCGAGCTGTTCCTGCGGGCTGGTCGCACCGTCGTCGAACTCGCTCGCCGCTACTACGAGAAGGACGACGAGAGCGTCCTGCCCCGCGCGATCGGCTCGAAGACGGCCTTCGAGAACGCGATGGCGCTCGACATCGCCATGGGTGGCTCGACCAACACGGTCCTCCACCTGCTCGCCGCCGCCCAGGAGGCCGAACTCGACTTCACGATGGCCGACATCGACGCCCTCAGCCGCCGCATGCCGAACCTGTGCAAGGTCGCCCCGTCGACGCCGGATTATCACGTCGAGGACGTGCACCGGGCCGGCGGCATCCTCGGCATCCTCGGCGAACTCGATCGCGGCGGCCTGGTCGACACCAGCGTCACCAACGTGATGGGCACGACGCTCGCCGACTCGCTCGCCGAGTGGGACATCCAGCGCGACACCGCCACCGAGGCGGCCCGCGAGTTCTTCCGGGCCGGCCCGGCCGGCATCCCGACCCAGGAGGCGTTCAGCCAGTCGACCCGCTGGCCGAGCCTCGACACCGACCGCGAGCACGGCTGCATCCGCGACGTCGAGCACGCCTACTCCGCCGAGGGCGGCCTGGCGATCCTCTACGGCAACATCGCCATGGACGGCTGCATCGTCAAGACCGCCGGCGTCGACGAGTCGATCTGGACCTTCAGCGGCACCGCCAAGGTGTTCGAGAGCCAGGAGGCCGCGATGGCCGGCGTGCTCGACGAGGACCAGGTGCAGGCCGGCGACGTCGTGATCGTCCGCTACGAGGGCCCCAAGGGCGGCCCCGGCATGCAGGAGATGCTCTACCCGACCACCTACATCAAGAGCCGTGGTCTCGGGAAGGAGTGTGCGCTCCTCACCGACGGTCGGTTCTCGGGTGGCACCGCCGGACTCTCGATCGGTCACGCCTCGCCCGAGGCGGCGGCAGGCGGCGCGATCGCCCTGGTGCGCGACGGCGACATCATCGACATCGACATCCCCAACCGGACGATCAACCTGCGCGTCGAGGATTCCGAGCTCGCCCACCGGCGGGTGCAGGAGGAGGAGCGAGGCGCCGAGGCCTACACGCCGCGCGACCGCGAGCGCACGGTGTCGAAGGCGCTCCAGGCGTATGCCGCGATGACCACCTCGGCCGACAAGGGCGCGGTGCGCGACATCACCCAGATCCAGCGCTGAGCCGCCGTCCCGGCGTTTCCGCTCAGTTCGGCGTCTGACCAGCCGATCCTCACCGGGTGACCTCGCCGGGCGACGACGTGGCCTATCGTGACGAAACGCCGCGCATCGCCACCGATCGGTGTGCGTCCCTTCCACCCTCCATGTCCTCGCGCTTCGTCTTCGTCGGCGGTCTCCACCGCTCCGGAACCTCGCTGACCGCCGACCTGTTGGCGGCGTCCGGTGGCGCGTCCGGCCTGACCGACACCGGCCACATGGAGGACGAGGGGCACTACCTCCACGACGTGGTGCCCTCCGCGCTCTCCTACGGCGGACCCGGCAAGTTCGCGTTCGACGACCGCTGCCAGCTCGGACCGTCGTCGACCCCCGCCGAGGATCGCCACCGCCTCCTGACCGCCTGGGCGCCCTACTGGGCCGACGACGCGGCACCGACCAAGGTCGAGAAGAGCCCGCAGAACCTCGTCCAGTCCCGGTGGCTGCAGTCGATCTTCCCCGACGCCAGCTTCGTGATGGTCACCCGCCACCCCGCCGTCGTCGCCCTGGCCACGATGAAGTGGACCCGCCCCGGTCCGGCGAAGCTGCGTCGCCTGATGCCGACCGCCTCGATGGAGTCGCTGCTGCGGCACTGGATCGTCGCCCACGACCGCTTCGCCGTCGACCGACCCGATCTCGCGCGGGTGCGCGTCGTCCGCTTCGGCGACGTGGTCGACGGCGCCGCCCTGGCCGAGCTCGGCGAGTGGCTCGAGCTCGAGGTGCCCGAGGCGCCCGGCCGCAAGAGCGCCGCCCACTACCAACAGCAGTGGGAGGAGTGGCGAGCCTCCCGCGACGGGCTCCGGGCCGCCCGGACCTGGCTGCCCGAGATCGCCGACGCGATCGCCCCGTGGGGCTACGGCCTCGACGACGAACTCGTCTGAGGGGTCACGTTCGGGACCTTCGTCCCGAGCTCGGGACCCCGGGACCTACGTCCCTGCCGACCAGACAATTCCTTCACTTTGATGGTTGACGTGAGCTCGAAACGGTTTCGGGCCACGAGTGAAGGAGAGTCAGATGAGGAAGCGTCTCGGCACGCTCGGTGTCGCACTCCTGGTCATCGGCATGATCTTCGTCGTCGCCGGCGGTGTGGCGTACGTCAAGGTGCAGGATGGCTACGAGTCCCTGCAGGCATTCAGCGCCGAACAGAACGTCACGCTCAGCTACAACGAAGACGGCGAGCTCACCGATCGCGGCACCACCGAAGGTGCGGATGCGATCATGGCCATGCTGGTCGACGAGTGGAAGTACCCGGTGGTCGAGGGCGACCTCGACCCGAACGACCCGCTGGTCAACACGGGCACCGAGTACATGTTCCAGATGGCGACGATCGCCTATCACACGCTGCACGGCACCCAGACGGTCGTCCTGACCGAGGACGTGGAGTACAACGGCGAGGTCTTCGCCGCCGGCACCTACGAGTTCGAGGTGGACGGCCGCTACTGGACCGACTTCGACCGGATGCACCCGATCGAGGGTGCGGCCCGGGGACAGGCCTGGAGCGGCACCGCCCACGGTCTGGTCGGTGAACTCGGCGTCGGTGCGGTCACCCACAGCACCCTGCAGATGGGCCTCGCCCTCTCGGGACTGTTCGCCGGCCTCGGCCTCACGCTGATGCTGGCAGGCGGCGGCCTGGTGTGGGCCACCCGGGGCAAGGACGTCACCATCCCCGACGTCCTCCCCGAGGCGCTGCTGAAGGAGCGGACGGACCAGAAGCTGGAGACGGTCTGAACCCTCCATCTCCGCTCCGGCGGAGTGACCCGGCCCCTGCCTGCTCTACCGCCTGCCTGACCCCCACTTAGGCGGCCGGGTCGAGCAGATCCCCTTCGAGGGCATCGATGATGGCGTCGGCCACCTCGGCCGGCGCCATCGGCGCGACCCGGACCACCTGGTGCACGTCCGGGAGCGGCGGCAGGCCGTCGCCGATCCGCCACCGGGTGAGGTCGGGGTGGTCGAGGTAGCGGGCGCCGAGGATGCCCACGCCGAGGCCGGCGCCGACCGCCGCCACCAGGCCCGGCGTCGACCAGCCGGAGAACGCCACCTTGTAGTCGAGGCCGGCCGCCTCGAGCAGGGGCTCCGACACCCGACGGTAGAAGCACAGGTCGCCGAACGTGATGAGCGGGATCGGGCAGTCGGGCCCGCCCTCCTGCTCGTAGGGGTAGGCGGCCGAGGTGACCCACGCCAGCTCGTCGCTCCACAGGACCAGGTCGTCGTCGCGTCGTCCCTCGTCGTCGACCTGGAGGATCGCCACGTCGAGGTCGCCGCGATCGAGCCGGGCCGCGAGGTCGACGGAGTGGGCGATGACGAACTCGACGGACGCGTTGGGATGGGTGCGGTCGAACCGCCCGAGCAGCCGGGCCATGCGCTGGGGGTCGATCTCCTCGTTGGAGCCGAGCCGGACCGAGCCGCTCAGCCCGTCGCTGGCGAGGCGGGCGACCGCCCGGTCGTGGAGGTCGACGATGCGGCGGGCGTCGGGCAGGAGGTTGCGGGTCTCCCGGGTCGGTCGCAGGTCGCGGCCGTCGCGCACCAGGAGGGGGTGGCCGACCCGCTCCTCGAGGCGCTTGATCTTCCAGCTCACCGCCGACTGGCTCACGCCCAACCGCTCGGCGGCCCGGGTCATACCGCCGAGGTCGAGCACGGCGAGCAGGGTCCGCAGCGACTCGACGTCGAGCTGGAGGGAGGCGGTCGACATCGGTCCAGCATCGCACGCCCTCGAAACCATGACAAGATGCCATGCAAAGTAGAAAACACTGTCTCTTGAGTCATGGGGCCAGCGGGTCGACACTGAGGGCATGACCCGCCGACGCACCCCCACCGCCCGCCTGGATCTCTCGGTGTCCCCGCTCGCTCGGGAACTCTGGGGCCGAGGGCCGCAGCCCTCGAGCCTCAGAGGTTCGACCGAGCGCCTGCTGCTCGAGATGCAGAAGAGCCGGCGCTCGCGCCGCTAGAGCGCCTTCTTCCACTCCTCGAGGTTGGCGGCCTCGTCGCCGATGCGGGTCGAGTCGCCGTGCCCGGTGTGGACGGTGGTGTCCTCGGGCAGGGCGAACAACTGCTTCTCGATCGACTCGAGGATGACCGCGTAGCTCGAGAAGCTCCGCCCGGTGGCGCCCGGCCCGCCGTTGAACAGGGTGTCGCCGCTGAACACGATCTGGTCCTCGGGCAGGTGGAGGCAGCAGCCGCCGGGGGAGTGGCCCGGGGTGTGGAGCACGGTCAGCTCGCTGGTGCCGACCGTGATCGTCTGGCCGTCGCTGAGCGTGTTGTCGACCCGGCGGTCGGGGTAGACGACCTCCCACAGCATCGTGTCGTCCGGGTGGAGCCAGATCGGCGCCCCGGTCTCGTCGGCCAGCTCGGCCGCTGCGTTGATGTGGTCGTTGTGGCCGTGCGTCGAGAAGATCGCCTTGAGCGTCCGGTCGCCGATCGCGTCGAGGATCGGTCGGTGGTCGTGGGCGGCGTCGAGCACGATCACCTCGCGGTCGTCGCCGACGATCCACACGTTGTTGTCGACGTCGAAGTCCTGCCCGTCGAGGCTGAACGTGCCCGACGTGATCACCCGATCGAGTCGGGCCATCAGAGCACCACCACCGAACGCAGCACCTCGCCCTGCTCCATCTTGTGGAACGCCTCCTCCACCGAGTCGAGGTCGATCGTCTCGCTGACGAAGCCGTCGAGGTTGAGACGGCCCTGGAGGTAGAGGTCGATCAGCATCGGGAAGTCGCGGCTGGGCAGGCAGTCGCCGTACCAGCTCGACTTCAGCGCACCGCCGCGACCGAAGATCTCGATGTAGGGCAGCTCGATCTTCATCTCGGGGTTCGGCACGCCCACCAAAACGACGGTGCCGGCCAGGTCGCGGGCGTAGAACGCCTGCTCGTAGGTCTGGGGCAGGCCGATCGCCTCGATGGCGACGTCGACGCCGTTGCCGCCGGTGAGCTCGCGGATCTTCTCGACCGCGTCGACCTGGGTCGAGTTGATCGTGTGGGTGGCGCCGAACTCCTTGGCGAGCTCGAGCTTCCGGTCGTCGATGTCGACGGCGATGATCGTGGTGGCGCCGGCGAGCCGGGCGCCCTCGAGCGACGCGTTGCCCACGCCGCCGCAGCCGAACACCGCCACCGAGTCGCCACGACCGACCTCGCCGGTGTTGATGGCGGCGCCGATGCCGGCCATCACGCCGCACCCCAGCAGGCCGGCGGCCTCGGGGCGGGCTGCCGGATCGACCTTGGTGCACTGCCCGGCGGCGACGAGCGTCTTCTCGCAGAAGGCGCCGATCCCGAGGGCCGGCGACAGCTCGGTGCCGTCCTCCAGCGTCATCTTCTGCGTGGCGTTGAACGTGGCGAAGCAGTACTGCGGCTTGCCCTTGAGGCAGGCCCGGCAGTTGCCGCACACCGCTCGCCAGTTGAGGATCACGTAGTCGCCGGGGGCGACGTCGGTGACGTCGGGGCCCACGGCCTCGACCACGCCGGCCGCCTCGTGGCCCAGCAGGAACGGGAACTCGTCGTTGATGCCGCCCTCGCGGTAGTGGAGATCGGTGTGGCAGACCCCGCAGGCCTGGACGGCCACGACGGCCTCGCCCGGTCCGGGATCGGGGATGACGATGGTCTCGACCGAGACCGGCGCTCCCTTGGTCTTGGCGATGACGCCGCGCACCTTCTGTGGCATGACTTCCCCTCGGTCGTCGTCCCGCCGGCCCTCGGCGGGTGTCGTCGGATGTACGACGACGCCAAACGTAGCCGACGCAGGTGCAACCTCCCGGGGGTGTCCCGCTTCGGGGGTCAGCCGACCAGTTGCTGCAGGCGGCCGGAGATGGATCGCAGGTCGCGAGCCTCGTCGCGCGCCACCCCCGCGCCCTCGGTGGTTCGTTCCGAGGCCGTCGCCACCTCGCCGGCGCTCTCCGCGATTGCGGCAACCTCCACGCCGGCATCGCTGAGGCGGC
>JBPEXC010000538.1:0-1544 GCA_052032035.1 Acidimicrobiales bacterium
CCACGAACGCTGACCCTCGAACGCTGACCCACGAACCGACCGGAGCCTGATCATGAACACCACCTACTACCGACTCGAGGTCCGCCGGATCCTGCGGGACCGGGCCACCCTCTTCTTCACCTTGGCGCTCCCCGCCTTCCTCTACTTCGTGATGGGCGCCACCCCCGACTACGCCGGCGACGAGGTCGGCGAGGGCAACGTGGCGATGTGGATCATGATCGCCATGGCCGCCTACGGCGCCGTCTCGGCGACGACATCGATCGGCGGCTCGTCCGCCCTCGAACGCATGCAGGGTTGGAGCCGCCAGCTCGGCCTGACCCCCTTGCGTGACCACGAGTTCGTGCTCGTCAAGGCCGCGGTGGCCACGACCCTTGCTGCCGCCGCCGTCGCATCGGTGTTCGCCGTCGGTGTGATCAGCGGTGCGGAGGCGCCGGTGTCGGTCTGGTTGACATCGGCTGCCCTCCTCGTGGTCGGGGCCGTGACCTTCGCCTTCTACGGCCTCGACTTCGGCCTGGCATTCCGCTCCGAGGCGGCGGTCGCGGCGGCGTCGGGCTCGCTCGTCGTGCTGTCCTTCCTCGGCAACATCTTCATCCCGCTCAACGGGTGGCAGCTCACCCTGGCCAAGTTCACGCCGCTCTACGGCTACGTGGCCCTCGCCCGTCGCCCCCTCACCGGCGGCGGCTCCCTCGACCCGGACACCGGCGACCTGATCGACGAGCCGCTCTGGCAGGTCCTCGGGAATCTGGGGTTCTGGACGGTGGTGCTCGGTGGTCTCGCTGTCATGCTGGTGGCCCGAGGCCGCCGGCGAGTGTGAGCAGAGATGTCGAGTGAGCAGACGATGAGCAGCGACACCGAGATCGCCTCGCTCGACGAGCGGGCCTGGCGGGCCGGCTGGCTCCTGTCGACCGCCTGGCTGGTCTTCGCCGCACTGCCGCTGCTGAGCCTGTGGCTGGTCGCCGACCTGTCGCTCGCCCGCCAGATCGCCGGCACGGTCGTGGTCGTGGTGTTCTCGATCATCTACGTGGTCGGGTTCCGAGCCACGGCCCGTCGGGAGACGCTCGGCGTGCAGGTCGGAGCCACGACCCGCTCCTCGATCGGCGTCCTGGCCGCCCTCATCGGGCTCGCGCTGCTCGGGGTCGTCGTCGGCGGGTTGCCGATGCTCGGTCTGGTGCCGTTCGTCCCCGCCTTCGCCGTCCTCAACGTTCCGTGGCGCTGGGCCCTCGTCGTCGTGGTTGCGTCACTCGTGGCTACCGTCGTGCCGCCGGCCTTCGCCGGCCACCTCGGCGACTTCTGGTCGATCCCGCTCGCCGTGGCGACGGCGTCGGCGGCGACGGGACTCGGGCGACTCGCCGAGGAGCGCTCCCGGGAACGCACTGCGTGGCGCACCGAGCTGATGTTGAGCAGCGATCGGAATCGGGTGGCGCGCGACGTGCACGACGTGCTCGGTCACAGCCTCACCGCCGTCGTGATCAAGGCCGAGTTGACCAGCCGACTCCTGGCGAAACTCGATCCGGCCGACGAGGCCGACCGGGCGATCGTCGACC
>JBPEXC010000539.1:0-2130 GCA_052032035.1 Acidimicrobiales bacterium
TGTTCTGCTGCGAACCCTCGACGTCGCCACCCGTGGCGATCACACCGTCGCCGGTGGCCACACCCTCGGCGTCGTCGCCGGCCGCCACGGCACCCTCGCCGTTGGCGACCGCGTTGGTCACCTCGTTGTCGATGTTGAGGTCGACGTCGCCGTCCACGTCGCCGTCGATGTCGACGTCGAAGCTGGTCGAGTTGTCGGTGATGTTGTTGATGATGGTCTCGTCGCCCTCGTAGACGATCGTGACGTACTCGTTCACCGTCTGCTCGACCACCTGGATCGGGGCGGGAGCGGGGGCCGGAGCGGGAGCGGGGGCCGGAGCCGGCGCCGAGGTGGTGGGCGCCGAGCTGCTGGGGCTCGAGCTCGGGCTCGACGAGGGGCTGGAGCTCGGGGCCGAGGAGGGGCTCGAGCTGGGGGCGGGCGACTCGGCGATCGGGCCGGCCGACGAGACCTCGACCAGCTGCTCGGAGACCTCGGGGGCCAGGACGAGCTCGTTGCTCACCTCGGCGGCCACCTCGGCCATGTCGATCTCGCTGAGGTCGCAGGCGCCGAGTCCGGCGGCCATCAGGTAGCCACTGGGGTCTTCGGCGTAGGCGGCGGCCTCGGCCTTGTCACCGAGGATCTTGGTGATGATGTTGGTGAGCAGGTCGGTCGGGTTCATGGCGCTTCGTCTTTCTGGGTGCGTGGCGCTCGCCGGCGCCGGGTACTAGGTGGTTCGGTTGCTCCTGCGGTTGCAGTAGCCATGCCCGACGGGAACCTGTCGGTGGGCGGAGGATTCGAAAGAGGGAGAGAGCGCCGGCCCCGGCGGCGGGCGAACCGCCGAGGCCGGCACGGACCGTCCGGGGAGGGACGACCCGAGCGTGCCGCTTCCCTCTTGCGGCACGACCTGGTCCGCCCGCCGGTCGCAGGGGGTGAGCGACCGGCGGGCGGAGCGTGGACTCAGTCGACGAGGTCGATCTCGGCCACCTCGGAGTCGGTGGCCTCGATCTCGGTCGACACGTTCGTCTCGTCGGTGAAGCTCTGCTCCGCCTGGAACGAGTCCTCGATGTCGACCTCGAGGTCGAAGTTCTCCTCGACCGTCTCGGTCACGTTGCCGGAGTCGGAGACGTTGAAGGAGTCCTCGGCGTTGAAGTTGCCCGAGTCGTTGGTCGAGGCGTCGATGTCGAGGTCGAAGGTCTCGTTGGCCTGGTTGAACGAGTCGTTGGTCGAGGCGTCGATCTGGGTGTCGTTGTCCTGCACCGTGCCGTTGCCGAAGGCGACGTTCGAGTCGTCGATGTGCACGTCCTCGGCGTCGGTGATGTCGCCCTGGCCGAAGTTGACGTTGGCGTCGTCGTTGCCCTGGATCACGGTGTTGCCGTTGCCGACGGTGTTGCCGAAGCCCTGGACGTTGTCGTCGCCGAAGGTGTTGTCGTCGCCGTCGATCTGGGTGACGGCGTTGCCGTCGCCGGAGACCACGTTCTCGGCGCTGCCGACGGTGGTGTTGCCGTCGCCCTGCACGATCTGGGAGTCGTCGACGTCACCGATGTTGCCGTCGCCGATCTGCACGTCCTCGACGCTGCCGTCGGCGATCACGCCGGTGTTGACGCCGGTGTTGACCACGCCGTTGTTGTCGTCACCGATCTGCACGGCGCCGTCGCCGCTGTTCTGCTGGGAGTGGCTGACGTCGCCACCCGTGGCGATCGCACCGTCACCGGTGGCCACACCCTCGGCGTCGTCGCCGGCGGCGACCGAGCCGTCGCCGTTGGCGATCGCGTTGGTCACGTCGTTGTCGATGTCGAGGTCGACGTCGCCGCCGTGCTTGCCGCCGCCGATGTCGCCATCGATGTCGATGTCGAAGTCGGTGCTGTTGTCGGTGAGGTTCTCGGTGATCTCGGTGTCGCCCTCGTAGGCGATGCCGACGGCGCTGTTGAAGGTCTGCTCGACGACGCTGATGCTCGGGGCGGCGGGGGCCGGAGCGGGAGCCGGGGCCGGCATCGAGGCGGCGGAAGCGGCGGCCGGCGCAGCGGCGGCGGGGGCCGGGGCCGGGGCGGCGGCGGCCGGGACGGCCTGGATCATGGCCTGCGAGGTCTCGGGAGCGATGTTGAGCTCGTTGCTCACGCTCGAGACGGTCTGGCTCAGGTCGACCTGGCTGAG
>JBPEXC010000054.1:0-14540 GCA_052032035.1 Acidimicrobiales bacterium
ACGTGGCCACCGAACTCAACACCGCGCTCGTCGAGGATCCGGCGTTCGACTCGATGGTGCGCACCCGCACGCCCGTCGGACGCTGGGGTGAGCCGCGCGAGATCGGCACCACTGCGGTCTACCTCGCCTCGGACGAGGCGGCCTACGTCAACGGCCAGAAGCTGATCGTCGACGGCGGCATGACCGTCGCGCTGTGACACGGCTGCGCGTGACATTGCTGCGCGTGACACGGCGCAGTCTGGCCGCGACCGTTCGAAGGTCCGGCCGGTGGGGTAGACCGGGGGCATGAACGCACCCGCCGTCAACGACAAGATGCCCTACCGCCGCCTCGGCAACACCGGGCTGCAGGTCAGCGCCCTCTCCTTCGGGAGCTGGGTCACCTTCGACACCCAGGTCGACACCGGCGCCGCCGTCGAGTGCATCGGCGCCGCCGGCGAGGCCGGCTGCAACTTCTTCGACAACGCCGAGGCCTACGCCGGCGGCAAGAGCGAGGAGATCATGGGCGCCGCCCTGCGCGAGCTGGGTTGGCCCCGCTGGAGCTACGCCGTCACCACCAAGCTGTTCTGGGGTCTGCACCGGGCGCCCAACATGAGCAACACCCTCAACCGCAAGTACCTGATGCAGGCGATCGACGGGTCGCTCGAACGGTTCGGCCTCGACTTCGTCGACGTCGTCTACTGCCACCGGGCCGATCCCGACACCCCGATCGAGGAGACCGTGTGGGCGATGAGCGACATCATCGCCTCGGGCAAGGCCCACTACTGGGGGACCAGCGAGTGGACCGCGGACGAGATCCGCACCGCCATCGACATCGCGGAACGGCACCACCTGCGGGCCCCGGTCACCGAGCAGAGCCAGTACAACCTGCTCGAGCGTCGTCGGGTGGAGAAGGAGTACGCCCGCCTCCACGCCGACACCGGCTACGGCAACACGATCTGGAGCCCGCTGGCATCGGGCCTGCTCACCGGCAAGTACGCAGACGGCATCCCCGAGGGATCGCGCGGCGCGCTCGAGGGCTACGAGTGGCTCCAGGGCCAGCTGACCGACGCCGACGTGATCGCCCGGGTCGAGCGCCTCCGCCCGATCGCCGACCGGCTCGGCTGCTCGATGGCCCAGCTCGCCCTCGGCTGGGCGACCCTGCACCCGATGGTGTCGACCGTGATCACCGGCGCGTCGCGCGTGGAGCAGGTCCGCCAGAACTTCGAGACCGTCGACCTGCTCCCCGAGCTGACCGACGAGGTCAAGGCCGAGATCGAGGCCGCCATCGGCAAGAAGTAGAGGATTCTGTTAGGTAGGGTTGACAATCGAGGTCAACAGCCCATATCTTGTCGTTCGTGCCCACCGGACGGCAGCCACCTCGGTGGGGAAGTTCGAGGGGAGAGAAGGAGGCGTCGGCCCGATGCGTGGCCGACGTCGTCATGGTCGAAGAGGAGCTTGCGGCCGTCCGCGCCGACACAGAGCGGAGTCGCTGAGCACCCCAACTCACAGATCTCTCCCCCGAGGGAGCCGTCCATGCTCCGGGTTCAGGGCCCCGGAGCATGGACGGCTTAGTGCTTTTGGTCGATCGTCGCGACGGGTCTCAGGCCGGGGTGGCGACGAGGACGGGGATCTCGCGGTCGGTGTTCTCCTGGTACTCGGCGTAGGGCGGGAACACCGCCACCGACCGGTCCCACCACGCGGCCCGCTCGTCGCCGCTGACCTCGCGCACGCGCACCTGGAACGGCTCGGGCCCGTCCTGGAGCCAGATGTTGTCGGGGTCGGCGACCATGTTGTGGTACCAACCGGGGTGTTCCGGTGCGCCGCCCTTGGATGCCACGAACGCCCACTCGCCCTCGTGCTCCACGCGCATCAGCGCGATCTTGCGGATCTTGCCGCTCTTGCGGCCCTTCATCGTGATCACGACGATCGGGATGCCCGTGTCGCGCAGGGTGTTGGCCTCGGTGCCGCCCGACGCTTCGTAGGTGGCGATCTGCTGGCTCACCCAGTCCCACTTGCTGGGCTCGTAGTCACCGTCGAGGGGGATGTTGTCGGTCATGGCGCCAGTATCGCCGCTATTCGCGCGCCAGCTCGGTGGCACCTGCCGCATCGTGGTCGATCGACTGGTCGGGGTCGAGGTCGACCCGCACCTCCAGCAGGCCGCCGGTGAACACGAAGGGGCCGAGGTGGTCGCCCGACCCGTCGTAGTCGGCGACGGTCGTGCCCCGATCGAGCCCGATGTCGAGCCCCGACCACGAGATCATCAGCCAGAAGATGTGGTCGGTCGTCATCGACGCGTCGGGCCGCCCGTCGATCACCAGGGTGCCGGTGCCCTCGGGGAACGGACCGTCGCCGGGGGAGCGCCGCATCGAGAACCCGAGCGACGTCGCCCCGGCCGGGATCGGCCCGTCGGACCTGACGACGTGGTGGTGGCCGCCGATGTTGAGGTCGTGCACGAGGTGGTCGTCGCGCACGAACAGCGAGTAGCCGCTCGTGGCGTCGCCGTGGGCGATCAGCACCCCCTCGGTGCCGGGTTCGAACGGCTCGATCAGCGCGGTGAGGTCGTAGCTGCGGCTCCGCAGGTCGGGGGCGACGTCGGAGGGGAGGTGCCCCATGCCGCGCCGGAACACGAAGCCGGTGCGGTCGCCGTGGAACCGGGCCGCGTTCTCGGCGAAGCGTTCGCCGAACCGGTCATCGAGCGGCAGCACCTGATGGGCGGCCGCCTCGCTCCACCACCGATCGATCATCGCCGCCAGCCGCTCGGGTTCGTCCTCGGCCAGGTCGTGGCACTCGTTGACGTCGACGTCAAGGTGGTAAAGCTCCCAGCGGTCGTCGTCGAAGGCGGTGCCGGGGGCGTGGTAGGCCACCGCCTTCCAGCCGTCGGCCCACAGGCCCCGGTGGCCGAACATCTCGAAGTACTGCACCTCCTTGCCGGTGACGGCGTCGGCGCCGTCCGGGCCGAGGGTGGCGGCGAAGCTCGTGCCCTCGAGCCCGTCGGGTCGGGGCAGCCCGAGCACGTCGAGCACGGTCGGCACCACGTCGGCGACGTGGCAGAACGGGTGGCGCAGCTCGCCGGCCGGCCCGCCCGGCACCCGGATCACGAGCGGGTCACGGATCCCGCCGCCGTGGGTGTTCTGCTTGTAGCGCTTGAGCGGGGTGTTCGACGCCATCGCCCAGCCGTGGGGGAAGTTGGTGTGGGTGTCGGGTCCGCCGATGTCGTCGAGCCGGGCCAGCTTCGCCTCGATCGGTTCGGCCACCATGTTGAACGGCCCCATCGCGTTGACGAACCCGAGGGGCCCGCCCTCCTGGCTGGCGCCGTTGTCGGACAGCACCACGACGATCGTGTCGTCGAGGGTGCCGGCCCGCTCGAGGTGATCGACGAGGCGACCGAGGTGCTGGTCGAAGTGGTCGAGCATCGCCCCGTAGGCGCCGGCGAGTCGCCGGAACACCCGCTGCTCGTCGTCGCCGTGGGCGTCCCACGCCTGCACCCCGAGGTTGCGGGGCGGCAGCTCGGTGCCCGGCGGCACGATGCCGAGCTCGATCTGGCGGGCCAGTCGACGCTCTCGTTCGACGTCCCAACCGTGGGCGAAGCGCGCCTCGTAGTCGTCGATCAGCGCGCGCGGCGCCTGGTGCGGGGCGTGGCAGGCGCCCGGCGCGAGCAGGAGGAACCACGGCTCGTCGGGCACGGCGGCCTCGTGGTCGGCGAGGAACCGGATCGACTCGTCGACCAGGTCCTCGGTGAGGTGGTAGCCCGACCCGTGGTCGCCGGGAGCGTCGACGTGGCTGTTGTCGCGCACCAGCTCGGGGGAGTACTGGTCGGTCTCGGCGTCGAGGAATCCGTAGAAGCGGTCGAAGCCTCGGCCGAGCGGCCAGCCGTCGAAGGGGCCGGTCGGGCCGGTCTCGGTGGTGCGGGTGGCGTGCCACTTGCCGACCATGTACGTGCGGTAGCCCTGGGGGCGCAGCAGCTCGGCGATCGTCGGCGCGTCGGCGGCGATCTTGCCCCGGTAGCCGGGGAAGCCGCTGTCGAAGTTGGCCAGGCACCCCATACCGACCGAGTGGTGGTTGCGACCGGTGAGCAGCGCCGCCCGGGTGGTGGAGCACATCGCCGTGGTGTGGAAGCCGGTGTAGCGGACGCCCTCGGCCGCCAGCCGGTCGATGGTCGGGGTGTCGATCGCCGAGCCGTAGCACCCGAAGTCGGCGAACCCGACGTCGTCGAGCAGGACCACCAGGACGTTGCGGTGTTCGGGCCGGCGGGCGGGGCGCGACGGCCACGCCGGGGTCGAGTCGGCGAGCGTCGTACCGATCGTGGCGCCGCGGGTCTGGTCGTGCGTGGTCCCCATGGCGGCAACGTAGCTTCTCGCCGTTCGCCGCCGCCCGTTACGTTGCTGGCATGCAGCGCTTCGAGACCCTGACCACCACCCGCACGAGCGAGCGGATCCTCGTGGTCGAACTCGACCGTCCCGACGCCCTCAACGCGTTCGACCAGGCGATGGTCGACGAACTGGCCGACGTGTTCCTGGCGGCGGCCGACGACGTCGCCGTCAACGTGCTGGTGCTCACCGGGGCCGGTCGGGCCTTCAGCGCGGGCGCCGATCTCCAGGAGATGGGGGAGGAGCTGCCGCCGGCCCGCCACGGGCTGGTCGGCCTGCTCGACGCCATCATCGACTTCCCGAAGCCGTTCGTGGTGGCGATCAACGGGGTCGGGGCCGGCATCGGCGCGACGATCGCCGGGCTCGCCGACCTCGCCTGGATCGCCGAAGGGGCCCGCCTGCGGTGTCCGTTCACCGCCCTCGGGGTGACCGCCGAGGTCGCCAGCACCGTCACCTTCCCGGCGCTGATGGGTCATCAGCGGGCGAGCTGGTTCCTGCTGTCGTCGGAGTGGTTCGACGCCGACGAGGTGGTCGCGGCCGGGCTCGCCCTCGACGTCCTGCCCCTCGACGGCTTCCTCGACGCCGTGCTCGACCAGGCCCGGGTGGTGGCGACCAAGCCCCAGATCTCGCTCGTGACGACCAAGGGCCTGCTGCAGGATCCCCGGCGGGCGGAGTTGAAAGCGGTCGCCCGGGCCGAGGCCGCCGCCCTCGATCGCCTCGTCGGCGGCCCGGCGAATCGGGAGGCCGTCGCCGCCTTCCGGGAGCGGCGCGCCCCCGACTTCAGTGCCATCGAATGACGTGCCATCGACTGACGTGCCCTCGACTGCGCCGCGCGTTCACCCGCGCGCTGCGGCCCGGAAGGCGGCGGGGGTGGCGTTGGTGAGCCGGGCGAAGCGTCGGGTGAAGTCGGGCTGGTCGTAGAAGCCGCACCGGGTGGCGATCGTGGCCAGGGGTTCGTCGGAGTCGGCCAGGAGTCGCGTGGCGGCCTCCACCCGCACCCGCAGGACGTGCTGCGTGGCCGTCACGCCGAAGACCCGCTTCATCCGCGCCTCGAGTTGGGCCTCGCTGCACCCGGCGATCGCCGCCAGGTCGGCCACCCGGATCGTCTCGGCGAAGTGGGCCTGCACGTGGGCGACGACGCCCTGCAGATCGGCGAGGACGACGTTCTCGTCCGACGGCGCGTCGAGGTCGCGACTGATCGACACCAGCCCCACCACGGCGCCGGCGTCGTCGCGCACCGGCAGCTTCGTCGTGAGGTACCAGCCGAGCCGACCGGTGGTGCGCCGGATCAGCTCGAGCTGGTCGTGGAGCGGTTCGCCCGACTCGAACACGGCCCGATCCTGCTCCTCGTAGCGCTCGGCCAGCTCGGGCACGAACAGGTCGGTGGCGAGGGCGCCGACGACGTTGCGCTTGGAGGCCTTGCCGGTGCGGCGCACGAAGGCGGCGTTCACCGCCAGGTAGCGACCGTCGAGCCCCTTGGCGCAGAAGATCACGTCGACGAGGGCCTCCATCAGCCCGAGCAGCTCCCGCTGGCAGGCGAACAGCCCGGCGGTCCCGGAGGGCCCCGGCGGGTGGCTGGGCTCGGCGCTCATCGTGCTCGGGATCGTACAAGACACCCCCGGGGCGATTCCCTCACGATGCGGACATGACTGCGCTCGACCCCGCCCACCCCGATGCCCGTGTCGACAGTGCCGTCGACAGTGTGATCGACGATGCGGTCGCGCTCGTCGAACGGTGGCTGGCGGCCGCCGCCGACCACGAGACCTCCAGGTCGCGCCGCACGATGGCGCAGCTCGAGGGCGTGGTCGTCGACCCGGCCGGGCTCGGCTTCGTGATGGACTTCGTCGACCGGGTCGCCCGCCCCGACGACGACGCCGTGGCCGCCGAGGCCCTGGCGTCGATCGTGGCCCACACCAACCCCCTGCCCGCGTTCCTGTCGCCGGTCGATCGGGTGCTGCTCCGGGCGGGCGCCGCCCTCGGCCCGCACCTGCCCGCCGTCGTCGTGCCCCTGGCCCGCCGGCGGATGCGGGCGATCGTCGGCCGGCTCGTCGCCCCCGCCGACCCGGTGCGGCTCGCCCGCCACCTCGACGAGCAACGTCGAGACGGCTGGGCGTCGAACGTCAACCTGCTCGGCGAGGCCGTGCTCGGCGACGCGGAGGCCGACCGGCGCCGCGACGCCCTGCTCGCCCTGATCGCCGACCCCGAGGTCGACTACGTGTCGGTGAAGCTCTCGAGCGTGGTCGCCCAGCTGCCGCCCTGGGCCCACGACGAGGCCCTCGACGCGGTGGCCGATCGGTTGGCCACCCTGCTCGACGCCGCTGCGGCCACCAGCCCGCCGACCTTCGTCAACGTCGACATGGAGGAGTATCGCGACCTCGAGCTCACCCTCGACGCCTTCGAGCGGGTGCTCGACGACCCGACCCGACGCGGGGTCGAGGCCGGCATCGTGCTCCAGGCCTACCTGCCCGACGCCCTCGGCGCTCTGCAGCGACTGTCGGCCTGGGCCGCTCGCCGGGTGGCGGACGGCGGCGCGCCGATCAAGGTGCGGTTGGTGAAGGGGGCCAACCTGGCGATGGAGCAGACCGAGGCCCAACTCCACGGCTGGCCCCAGGCGCCGTACGGCTCGAAGGCCGAGACCGACGCCAACTACGTGCGCTGCGTCGACTGGGTGCTCCGCCCCGAACGCATGGCGGGCCTGCGGATCGGACTCGCCAGCCACAACCTGTTCCACGTCGCCCTCACCCGGTTGCTGGCCGAGCGTCGCGGCGTGCTCGATCGGGTCCAGTTCGAGATGCTGCAGGGCATGGCCGAGGCCCAGGCGGCCGCCGCGGCCGACGACCTCGGCAGGAGCGGTCATCGACCCCTGCTCTACGTGCCGACCGTCGATCCCGACGACTTCGACGTGGCGATCGGCTACCTGTTCCGCCGCCTCGACGAGAACGCCGCCCCCGACAACTTCCTGCGGGCGCTGTTCTCCCTCGCGCCCGACTCGCCGACCTTCGCAGCCGAGGCGACACGGTTCCGGGCCTCGGTGGCCGACCGCGATCGTCCGACGCTGACGCCGCGCCGTGTCCAGGATCGTCGGCGACCGGCGATGCGCGCCTTCGAGCCGGGCGAGCCGTTCCGCAACGAACCCGACACCGATCCCGTGCTGCCGGCCAACCGGGCCTGGCTCGACGCGGTCGGTCGCATCGAGGTGCCCGCCCTCGCCACCGCTGTGCCGGGCGACGTCGCCGAGATCGATGCCGCCGCGGCCCGGGCCCGCGCCGCCCAGGCCCGCTGGGCCGCCGTGCCGCCGGGGACGCGCCGCCTCGTGCTGCACCGGATCGGCGACGAGCTCGCCGCCCGCCGCGGCCTCCTCGTCGCCACGATGGCGGCCGAGGCCGGCAAGGTGATCGGCGAGGCCGACCCCGAGGTGTCGGAAGCGATCGACTTCGCCCGCTACGACGCCGAGCGGGCCGTCGAGCTCGCCCGCCCCGGCCTGCGCTTCGAGCCCCTCGGTCTCGTCGCCGTCGTGCCCCCGTGGAACTTCCCGGTGGCGATCCCCGCCGGTGGCGTGCTCGCCGCCCTGGCCGCCGGCAACGCCGTGCTGTTCAAGCCCGCCCCCGAGACCCGCCGCTGCGCCGAGGTGGTGCACGACGCCGTCGTCGCCGGCCTCGAGACGCTGGGCGACGTCGAC
Source organism: Acidimicrobiales bacterium (assembly GCA_052032035.1). Classification (GTDB taxonomy): domain Bacteria; phylum Actinomycetota; class Acidimicrobiia; order Acidimicrobiales; family SZUA-35; genus JAWSVN01. Next base: position 8,026 of record JBPEXC010000054.1, read on the forward strand.
GCCCGCGACCTGGTGGCGTTCGTGCCGACCGACGACGACGCCTGCGGGCGTCGGGTGATCGAGACCGCGGATGCCGTCGTGCTCACCGGGTCATCGGAGACCGCCGAGCTGTTCCGGTCCTGGAACCCCGAGCTGCGCCTCTTCGCCGAGACGTCGGGCAAGAACGCGCTGGTGATCACGCCGAGCGCGGATCTCGACCTGGCGATCGCCGACCTCGTCCGCTCCGCCTTCGGCCACGCCGGACAGAAGTGCTCGGCGGCGAGCCTCGCGATCTGCGTCGGCGGGGTGGCCCGCTCCGAGCGGTTCCGCCGCCAGCTGGTCGACGCGGCCACCAGCCTCACCGTCGGCGCGGCCGACGACCCCGCCGCCACCGTCGGCCCCCTGATCGGCACCCCGAACCCGCGGCTGGCCCGGGCCCTCACCCGGCTCGACGTCGGCGAGTCGTGGTTGGTCGAACCCCGCCTCCTCGACGCCGACCACCACCGTTGGACGCCCGGCGTGCGGACGGGGGTGCAGCCCGGGTCGTGGTTCGCCCGCACCGAGTGCTTCGGCCCGGTCCTCGGCATCGTCGAGGTCGACACGCTCGACGACGCCATCGCCGTCCAGAACGCCTCGGCGTTCGGGCTGACTGGCGGCATCCACTCCCTCGACCCCGACGAGATCGATCGCTGGCTGGCGGCGGTCGAGGTCGGCAACGCCTACGTCAACCGCCACATCACCGGCGCGATCGTGCAGCGTCAACCGTTCGGCGGGTGGAAGCGGTCGTCGGTCGGGCCGGGGGCGAAGGCCGGCGGCCCGAACTACGTGGCCCAGCTCGGCACCTGGCACGACGACGGGCCGGCGGCTGCCCACGACGATGCCGCCCACGACGATGCCGCCCACGACGATGCGGTGTGGCGCGACCACTTCGCAGTCGAGCACGACCCGACGGGCCTGGTCCGTGAGGCCAACGTCTTCCGCTACCGGCCGCTCGACGCGATCGTGCTCCGCCACGGTCCGGGCGCCGCCGACGGCCAGGTCGACCGGTTCCGACGGCTGGCCGCCATCGCCGGGGTGCGGGTGCTCGACAGCGACGCGTCGGTCGAGTCCGACGCGGCCTTCGCCGCCCGCCTCCCCGGGCTCGGCGTCGAGCGGGTGCGGGTGCTCGGTGCCGCCGTCGGCGCCGAGGTGCGGGCCGCGGCGGGGGTGGCCGTCCACCTCGCCGACGCGCCGATGGTGGGCGACCCCCGCATCGAGTTCCTCCACCTGGTGCGCGAGCAGGCGATCAGCCGCACCCTGCACCGCTTCGGCAACCTGCCCCCGAGCGCCCGGGCCTGAGGGCCGGCGACTACCCGAGGCCGGCGACGGCGTCGGCGATCGGCGTGTCGCCGCCGACGACCTCGACGGTGTGGCCGTCGCCGTTGCCGGTCGTGATCAGCTCGGCCAGCACGGCGGCCACGTCGGCCCGCGCGATCTCGCCCCGCTCGACGTGGCGGGCGAGGGTGACGCGCCCGGTGGGCCGGCCGTCGGTGAGCCGGCCGGGTCGGACGACCACCGAGGCGAGGTCGGCGGCCCGCACGGCGTCGTCGGCTGCGGCCTTGGCCCGGAGGTAGACGCTGAACACCTCGTCGTCGGTCGGCGGGTCGTCGGTGCCCATCGCCGAGATCATCACGAACCGTCGGGCGCCGACCCGCACCGCGCTCTCGACCGCGGCGATCGCACCGTCGCGGTCGAGGGTCAGCTTGCGTTCGGCGCCGCTGCCCGGTCCGGCGCCGGCGGCGAAGACGACGACGTCGCTGCCGGAGAGGGCGGCGTCGACGTCGCGGGGTCCGGCCGCTTCGAGGTCGCACGGCACCGGGTCGGCGCCGATCCGGCGGAGGTCGTCGAACTGGTCGGCCGAGCGGACCAGGCCGCGCACCCCGTGGCCCGATGATCGCAGGAGCGGGGTGAGCAGGCGGGCGATCTGGCCGTGGCCGCCGACGATGGAGACGAGCATGGTTACCTCTCGGTCGAGAACGAACCCGACCGCCCTACCCGGCGACGGTCCCTCCCACACGCGCGGGCACACCAGCGCTCAGGCGCAGGCTCACACCGGTCATGCGATCGGTCGGTAGGGCGGGTTGGTCGTGGTGAGGACCGAGTCGAAGCGCTCGCGGAGCGTGGCGACCATCTCGTCGTCGGTGAAGATCCAGAACTGGTTGCCGAGGATGGCGTCGTGGACCTGGTCGGCCACCACCTCGGGCGCCCGCCCGGAGGCCAGGGCGTCGCGGATGAACGCCTGGGTGAGCTCGGCCGCCTCCGAGGGTTCGGCCAGCGCGTCGGGCGCCGCCCACTCGGGCCGGTTGCGGGCCGACTCGCCGATCTTGGTGTTGACCCACCCGGGGCACAGGCACGACACGCCCACCCCCGAGCCGGCGTTGCCGAGCTGGTGGAACAGGCCTTCGCTGATCCCGACGACGGCCCACTTCGAGGCGCTGTAGGCGCTGTGGCCCGGGAAGTGGCCGGCCATCGACGCCGTGTTGACGATGTGACCGTCGCCGTGCTCGAGGAGGTGGGGGAGGAACGCCTGGTGGCCGTGCACGACACCCCAGAAGTTCACCCCCATCACCCACTGCCAGTCGTTGAGGCGGATCTCGTCGGGGCGGGCCCCGATGCCGCCGCCGACCCCGGCGTTGTTGCACACGACGTGCACCTGGTCGAAGGCCTCGATCGAGGCGGCGGCCAGGGCGTGGACCGCGTCGGCGTCGGCCACGTCGGTCACCTGCCCGATCGCTCCCTGCCCCTCGGCACACGCAGCGTCGACCTCGGCCACGGCCTCGTCGAGGGCGGGCGCCTCGATGTCGGACAGCACCACGTTCATGCCGGCGGCGGCGAAGCGCAGGGCGAACGCCTTGCCCATGCCGCTGGCGGCTCCGGTGACGACGGCGGTCTTGCCTGCGAGTGACTCCATGACGGCGCACGCTAGGCACCCGACCGCGTCACGTGCCAACTGTCACCCCTGCGATCGGCGCCGACCCGGCGGGTTGCGACCTGCCGGTAGCCTTGGCGCATGGCGATGATCGACGACCTGCCGACATCACGCCGACTGCTCGGCGACCCGGACCTCACCCGAGCCCAGCGGCGACTGCTCGACGAACTCGACGACGACGGCATCGTGCTGCCCGGCGATGCGGCCCTGCTGCGCCTGGTGGTGGCCGAACTCGACCAGGTGCGGCGACCCCCGGTGCACGAGGGCGTGCAGGCCGTCTACGGCGCCTTCGTGTGCGACGACGACTGCGACATGTCGCTGGCCAGCGACCTGGTCGAACTGATCGACCTCGAGTCGTCGGTCGAGGTGGCCCGCCGCTTCGCCGACGGTCGCGCCACCTACATCGTGCGGCGGCCCGGATCCGACCGCACCCAGCTCGCCTGTTTCCGGCGGACCGTCCAGTACGAGGCCGACATGGTCGAGGTGCAGCGCCAGACCGGCGCCTTCATCGTGCAGCGCACCCTGCTCGGCACGCCCCGGCTGTTCACCGACTACGGCGTGATCGAGTGGAACGGCCGCAGCTGGAACGTGCGCAAGCGGGCCCAGTACCTGCTCGCCACGATCGACGCCCTGGTCGAGGGCGCCGACCGCGAGATCCTGTCGGGGATCCTCGACCTGTGCGTCCACTGGCTGTCGCCGGCCCGAGTGGGCGCCACGCTGCTCTACGACTTCGATCCCCGCCACGACGACGGTCCGTCGCTCGATCTCGACGCCGCCATCGACGCCCCCCACCTGTCGGTGCAGACCCGGCATCACTTCCCGGCCCTGTTCGCAGCGCTGGCCCAGACCGACCTGGCGGCCCTCGTCGGACCCGACGGCACGATCGACCGGATCGGTGTCGGCCTGCGGAGCTCGATCGAGTCGGAGCAGGCCGTGCCCCAGAAGGGCGGGATGCGGCATCGTTCGGCGGCCCGGTTCACCTGGGACCACCACCACACGATCGCGTTCGTGGTGAGCGAGGACGGTCCGGTGACGGTCTTCCGCGAGGGCCGACGGGTCCGGATCAGTGCGAAGGCGAAGCCGGAGGCACCGGCGGAGGAGCAGCCGGTGACCCCGGAGGCGCCGGCGTCGGAGCCGGCCCCTCCCGGGTGCTGCGGAGATCGCTGAACCAGCGACCGGCGCCGTCGTCGGGCGCGCCGTCACTCATCTGCCGTGGTAGGTCCACGAGCCGTAGCGTCGCAGGATCCGCACGCCGGACCGTCTGAGGAGCACCCCCGTGTGGTCCTGCTGCTCGGTCGGCACCTCGAGCACGGCGACGAGGGTGGCGCCGTTGCGGAGCAGGTCGAGGTACTGGGAGTGGTCCTCGGCGAACCAGCGGGTGAAGCGGTTGCCGACCCGGGTGAGGAACGCCTCGCCGTCGGGACCCCGCAGGGCGTGGATGCGGGCCGGGTCGACGCCGCCGGCGCCGAGGTGGGCGATCACGTCGACCAGCCGGACGCCGGACTCGAGGCGGCCGACGACGGCGTTGGTGAGGGTGCCGGGGACCCGGCCGGGGAAGTCGTCGTTGAGGTGGGGGTTCAGCGCCGAGGGCGGGCTCGGGATCGGGGTGGTGGTGAGGGTCATCGCACGGGCTCCTTTGCCGTTGGTGAGTGGGTGACTGGTTCCCACTGCCATCCACTGTGATCTCCGACCCTGAAGGACCTCGGAGCGATGTCGCCGAGTTCCCTGTGTGTGGTCTGCCTGTGTGTGGTCTGCCTGTGTGCGGTCTGGCCGTGACGGTCGGCACCCCGGCGTGCCACGATGGCGCCATGACCACCGAGGGGACCCCGCCGACCGATCTCTACGGGGCGATGAGCACCCTGCGGGCGGTGCGGCGGCTGCGGACCGACCCGATCCCCGACGACGTGCTCGAGCGGGTGGTGCAGGCGGCGTGCTGGGCGCCGACCGGCGGCAACACCCAGCCGTGGCGCCTCGTGGTGGTGACCGACGACGAGGGCAAGCGCGCCCTGCAGGACGTCTACGAACCCGAGTGGGAGCGCTACGCCAAGGGCCTGCCGAAGCGGTTCGAGCACCTGCCGCCCGACGAGCGGGCCAAGTGGGATCGCATCCACGCCGCCGGCGACCATCTCGCCGCCCACCTCGCCGAGGCGCCGGCCATCCTGGTGTTCTGCGCCAACCCGAAGCTGATGGCGATCACCGACGCCGGCCTCGACCGGGTGAGCCTCGTCGGCGGCGGCTCGGTCTACCCGGCGGTGCAGAACGCGATGCTGGCCTGTGTGCGCGAGGGGCTCGGCTGCACCCTCACCACCCTCCACTGCATCCGCGAGGACGAGGTGAAGGCCGCGCTCGACATCCCCGACGACTGGGCGACCGCCGCCATGGTGCCGATCGGCTACCCGGTCGGGCGCGGACACGGCCCGATCACCCGGCGGCCGCCGTCGGTGATGGCCAGCCGCGACCGGTTCGGCCGCGACTGGTAGCGCGCTCGCCCCCTCAGGTGGGGGTGACGACGATCTTGGCCGGCGTGTGGCCCGTGCCGATCAGGGCGAGGGCGTCGGCCACGCCGTCGAGTCCGATCGTGTCGTGGATCCGGGGCACGATCGTGCCGTCGGCCAGGTGGGCGCCGAGGGTGTCGAGGTCGTCGCGGTTGGGGGCCGCCGTGAACGTGTGGCACGTCTGGGGCTTGCGGGCGAAGTGGGCGATCGAGCGGACGATGTGGAGGGCGGGGCCGAAGACGCTGCGGTCGCCCTTCGGGCCGGTGATCGCCACGTAGCGGCCGGCGTCGGTGAGGACCGAACGCATCTCGGCCGGCGACCGGTTGCCGACGTTGTCGAAGATCACGTCGAAGCGGCGACCCTGGGCCTGCTGCATGGCGATCACGTCGTCGACGGTGTAGTCGACCACCTCGAAGGGCGCCGTCGACTTTTCGCCGATCGCCCGCACCATCGCCTGGTTGCGGGTGCTGCACACCGCCGTCACCTCGGCGCCCAGGGCGACGGCGAGTTGGGTGGCGAACGTGCCGACGCCGCCGGCGGCGCCGTTGATCAGCACCCGTTCTCCCGGCTGGACCTCGGCGTGGGTGACCAACCCCTGGAGGGCGGTGAGTCCGGCGACGGGGGTGGCGGCGGCCGCGGCGGTGTCGACCCCGTCGGGGATGCGGGCCAGCGAGGCCGGATTGGCGACGGCGAAGGGCGCGCACCCGCCGCCGGGGACCTCGCCGAACACCCGGTCGCCGACCGCCAGGTCGGTGACGTCCGGGCCGACCGCCACCACCTCGCCGGCGACGTCGGCGCCGGGGATCGAGCGCTTGGGTCGGCGCAGCCCCTCGGCGAGTCGGAGGAAGAGCGGCGTGCCGGTGAACAGATGCCAGTCGAGGGCGTTGAGCGACGAGGCGGCGACGGCGACCAGCACCTGGGCGTCGCCGGGCTCGGGCGTTGGGACGTCGGCCACCACCACCGACGGCGGCGTGGCGTAGCGGGTGATCGTGGCTGCGGTCATGGTCGACATGGGGGCTCCGGGGCTCCGGGGGCGGCGAGGGACACCAGGGGATTGACGTACGCTGTACGTT
>JBPEXC010000540.1:0-1576 GCA_052032035.1 Acidimicrobiales bacterium
CCACGGTCCAGCGCGGGAGGAGGGCCGAACCTGCGAGGAGCTGGGCGGCGCTGATCAGCACGATCGACGCCGAGATCGACAGCAGGGCGGCGACGACGGCGGTCGGGCGGGTGCGGGGAAGGTCGGGCAGACCCGAGGCGTAGCTCACCACCAGGTAGCCGCCGAGGAACACGGTCGACCACACCCCTCGACTGCCGCTGAACGGGGTGTAGCCCGGGTCGGCGATCACGAGGCCGTGGGCCGCGACGAAGTAGAGCCACAGCAGCAACGTGCCGGCCAGGAACGGCAGCCGGCGGCTCACTCGGGACCGCATCGGCTCCCATCGGCAGTGGGACGTCGTCGCTGAGCGCCGGCCGGCGACGTCGATTTCGTGTCGAGCGCCTGGCTGCCTACGGTTGTGACATGCGTCTCGACAACGAAGTGGCAGTGGTGACCGGCGGCGCGAACGGGATCGGGCGCGCCTCCGCCCTCCGGTTCGCCGAGGAGGGGGCCGACGTCGTCGTCGCCGACCTCCAGCTCGATGCCGCCGAGGCGGTGGCCGAGGAGATCCGCGCCCTCGGTCGACGGGCGCTCGCCGTCGAACTCGACGCGGCCTCCAAGGAGGGCAACGAGGCCCTGGCCGACCGAGCGGTCGCCGAGTTCGGCCGCCTCGACGTCCTGCTCACCGCCGCCGGCATCAGCCACTCGAACTACCACTCGGGCGACGTCGAACGGGACCTCAAGCGGTATGCGGGGGCCCTCGACTACCTCGAGACCCCGGCGCTGTTGTTCTGCGACGAGGAGGAGGGCGACTGGCAGCGCGTCCTCGACGTCAACCTCACCGGCACGCTCCTGGCGATGCAGGCGGCCAGCCGCCGCATGATCGAGGCCGGGACCGCCGGTCGGATCATCACGATCGCCTCGATCGCCGCCAAGATGCCCGATGCCGGCCCCCTCGCCTACACGGTGTCGAAGGCGGGCGTCTGGATGCTGACCAAGAAGGCGGCGCGCATGTTGGCGCCGTCCGGGATCCGGGTCAACGCGATCGGCCCCGGCTACATCGCCACCAACATGACGGCGGCGTTCGATCACTTCGGTGATGAGCGCCGCGACCAGATCATGGCGAACATCCCCCTCGGGCGGGTCGGCGATCCGATCGACATCGCCAACGCGGCGCTGTTCCTCGCCTCGAGCGAGAGCAGCTACTTCACCGGCGAGATCCTCCACCCCGACGGGGGCTACTTCACCGAGTGAGCCGCTCGGCGGCCGCGCCCAGGGCTGCGCTCGCGACGCCGCTGAACCAGGCGGCGCCGATCAGCAGGTTGATCGAACCGGCGGCCATCCGGACGCCGAGGTCGGCGGGCGCCGCGGCGCCGGCGACGTCGATCGCGAGCGCTCCGGCGGTGCCGACGGCCGCGACGACCAGCACGCCCGCCGCTCCGTGGGTGACGGCGACGCCGAGGGCGCCGGCCGCCACGAGCGGGGGCGCCACGAGCAGCACGACCTGGCGGGGGCGGGGACGGTGGCCGTCGCGCCAGTACCGGACCTTCCAGCCGCCGAAGCGTCGGTACTGCCGCACGATCTCGCCGACGGTGGC
>JBPEXC010000541.1:0-13130 GCA_052032035.1 Acidimicrobiales bacterium
CGACGGCGGCCGCCGTCGTCGACCCGGCGAGATGGAGGATCAGGGCGACGCTCGACATCGCCGTGCCGACGCCCTGGGCGAACCGCTTGGGGGGCCCGGGGGAGTAGTGGGCTCGCACGCCACGCGCCTCCAGGGCGGGCGCCACGACCCGGGTGGCGAGACGGCCGATCGGGCTGAGGGTCGGGCCGGTGAGCACCCGGGCCCAGAAGCCGTAGACCAGGAACGCGAGGAGCGGCAGCCAGCCGGTGGCGACGTAGGCGACGGTCAGCACCACGACGCAGGCGGCCACGGTGCGAGCGGCGAGCTCGTTGACGGGATCGGGGAAGTCGAACAGGCGGCGGAGGGAATCGGACATCATCGTCAGGCTATAACCGACCAAGTCGGTCAACAATTCCCGGCGGGCAGCGCGGATGTCTAGGCTCGGGGTCGTGACCGGACCATCCGACTATCCCGCCGAGTGGGAGACCGACGTCGTGTTGTCGGACGGGTCGACCGCGGCGCTCCGCCCGATCCGTCCCGACGACCGGGACCTGATCGACGCCTTCCATCGGCGCCAGTCGCAGGAGAGCATCTACTTCCGCTTCTTCCGCTACCGACCCGAGCTGTCGGACAAGGAACTCGACTACTTCACGACCGTCGACTACGCCCAGCGGATGGCCTTCGTGGCGATGCTCGGCGCCGAGCTGGTGGCCGTCGCCCGCTACGAGACGTGGGAGTCCCCCGACCACCCGGGCCAGAAGGTGGCCGAGGTCGCCTTCTTCGTCGACGACCAACACCACGGCAAGGGCCTGGCCACGATCATGCTCGAGTACCTGGCCGCCGCCGGTCGGCACCAGGGGTTCGACCGGTTCACCGCCACCGTCCTCCCGGAGAACGTCGGCATGCTCCGGGTGTTCCGCAAGGCCGGGTTCGACGTGGCCACGAAGTTCGCCGACGGCGTGATCGAGGTCGACCTCGGCATCGAGGTCACCGACGAGGCGGCGGCCACGATCGCCGGCCGCGATCGTCGTGCCCAGGCCCGCTCGGTCGCCCGCATCGTCGCCCCGACCTCGGTGGCCGTCGTCGGCGCCGGTCGCACCCCGGGGTCGGTGGGGCACGATCTGCTCGCCTCGATCCGCCGCGGCGGGTTCGTCGGGCCGGTGTGGGCGGTCAACCCCGCCGCGGTGGGCGCGTCCGACCTCGGCGGCGTCGAACTCGACAGCCCGGTGGTCGGGTCGCTGCGCGACCTCGACCTCGCGGAGGATGCCTCCCTCGACCTGGTGGTCGTGGCGGTGCCGGCGCCGGCGGTCGAGGGGGTGCTCGACGACGCGATCGCCGTCGGGGCCTCGGCGATGGTGATCGTCTCGGTCGGCTTCTCCGAGGCCGGTCCCGACGGCGCCGAGCGGGAACGACGCCTCGTCGAACGAGCCCGGGCCAACGGCCTGCGGCTGCTCGGCCCCAACTCCTTCGGACTGGTCAACACCGACCCGGCGGTCGCCCTCGAGGCGCTCTTCGTGCGGGCATCGGTGCGGGCCGGGTCGGTCGGTCTGGCATCGCAGTCGGGCCCGCTGGGCGCCGGGCTGCTCAACGAGTTGTCGCGGGCCGAGCTCGGCGTGTCGTCGATGGTGGCCCTCGGCAACCGGGCCGACGTGTCGGTCAACGACCTGCTCGCGTTCTGGGCCGAGGACGAGCGGACCACCGCCGTCGCCCTCTACCTCGAGAACTTCGGCAACCTGCGCAACTTCTCCGCCGTCGCCCGCCACCTCAGCCGCCACAAGGCGGTGATCGCGGTGCGTCCGGCCGACGACGAGCTCGCCGAGTTCCTCGAGCACGCCGGGGTGATCCTGGTCGACCGGGTCGCCGACCTCGTGCAGCAGAGCGCGGTGGCGGTCGGCCAGCCGGTGCCGTCCGGCAATCGGGTGGCCGTCGTCGGCAACACCGCATCGGTCGCCCGTCTCGCCGCCGCGGCCTGTCGCCGGGCCGGACTCGAGGTCGTGACGCCCGCCGGGGTCGAGGAGACCACGGTCAGCGACGTCGTGCTCGTCGCCGACGCCGACACCCTCGCCCTGCCGCGCGAGGCCGAGTTCGCCGCCTACGAGGAGATCCTGGTGGCCGCCGCCGTCGACCCCGGCGTCGACGCGGTGCTCGCCGCCTTCGTGCCCACCCCGACGCTCTCGGCCGATCGGCTCGGCGAGCTCCTGACCCGGGTCGACCGTGCGGTCGACAAGCCGATGGTGGCCACCGGCCTGGTCGACCCGAGCCTGCTCCACGCGTCGGACCTCCCGGTCTTCGTCTTCCCGGAGGAGGCGGCCCTCGCCCTCGGCCGGGCCGCCGGGCTCGGACGCTGGCGGGCCGAGCAGGCCGACCTGCGGGTGGCGCCCCTCGACGGGGAGCGGGCGGTGGCGGTGCAGGCCGCCGTCCACGCCGTGCTCGACCGCGCCGGGGGCGAGGCCTGCCTCGTCGACCCCGAGGCGGCGGCCGTGCTCGACGCGATCGGGTTGGAGGCCGTGCCCCACCGGGTCGTCGACACGGCGGCCGCCGCCGCCGCCGCAGAGGAGATCGGCTATCCCGTCGTGCTCAAGGCCGGCCGGCTCGATCGGCGGTCGGCGGGGGAGGGCGGCGGCGCCGCCATCGACCTGCGCTCGGCCGACGAGGTGGCTGCGGCCTTCGAACGCATGGCCGCCGATCTCGGCCCCGACGTGCTGGTGCCGGCGATCGTGCAGGCCCAGGCGCCGATGGGCCACCACCTCCGGATCGAGCTGGTGCAGGACCCGGACCGAGGCGGCTGGATCGACGTCGGCATCGGCGGGTTCGCCGGCGTCGGGCTCGAACCCCAGGCCAGCCTCGTGCTCCCCACCTCGTCGAGCGAGATCGACGCCCTGCTCGACGAACCGTGGGTGGCGGCCGCCGTCGAACACCCCGACGCCCGGGCCAAGGTGGCCGAGCTGTTGGCCGACCTGGCGCGCACCGTCGGGGCGTGTCCCGAACTCGCCGGCCTCCGTGCCGACCCGGTGCTCGTGCGCGACGCCACCGTCAGCCTGGTCGACGCCTCGGTGAGCGCCCGACCCTGGCACCGCGACCTCCTGGCCGGGGTGCGTCACCTCGACTAGGGCGCTAGCGGACGCGCGGCTCGCGGGGCAGGCCGAGCATGCGCTCGCCCATGATGTTGCGCAGGATCAGGGTGGTGCCGCCCATGATCGTGTAGCCCGGGGCGTAGCAGATGTTGCGGCTGACCCGATTCCACAGCATGGCGTCGGCGCCGGCGACGCGGCCGCACAGGTCGGCCACCTCGGTCTCGAACTCGGTGGCCAGCGTCTTGGTGATCGCCGACCAGCCCTTCGGCGCCTGGCCGAGCACCTCGCGCAGCACCATGTGGCGGGCGAGGGTGTAGACCGTCTCGGCGCGAGCGAAGCGCTGCCGCAGCAGCTCGTCGGCGGCGCCCGCAGCGGTGAACGCCGCCAGCGCCTCGTCGTAGAGGGCCCGGTTCGACACGAGGCGGTCGATGCCGCCCCGCTCGTGTTCCATCTGCCGCATGATCTGGGCGAACGAACCGTTGAGTTCGCCGACCAGGTTGGCGGCCGGCACCTCGACGTCGTCGAACCACACCTCGCAGAAGTGGGCGTTGCGGGTCATGTCGGTGATCCGCTCGATCTTGATGCCGGGCGAGTCCATCGGCACGACGAACTCCGACAGGCCCTTGTGGGGCGGGGCGTCGGGGTCGGTGCGGGCGACCAGGTAGATGTAGTCGGCCTCGGCAGCGCCGGAGGTCCAGATCTTCTGCCCGTTCACCAGCCAGCGGTCGTCGTCGACCTTCTCGGCCTTGGTGCGGATGGCGGCGACGTCCGAGCCGGCGTCGGGTTCGCTCATGCCGATCGACCACATGTCGGTGCCCGAGATGATGCCGGGCAGCCATTGGGCTCGCTGGTCGTCGGTGCCGAACTGGAGGAGGGTCGGGCCGATCTGCCGGTCGGCGAACCACGAGGCTGCGATCGGGGCGCCGGTGGCGATCAGGGCCTCGACGACGACGAAGCGCTCGAGGGCGGTGCGGCCGCCGCCGCCGTGCTCGGTCGGCCAGGTCATGCCGAGCCAGCCGCGTTCGGCGAGCTCTCGGGAGAAGTCGCGGTCGGCGCCGATCAGCCAGGAGTCTTCACGGAGGTCGCAGCGGGCCGCGGCGGCACGGCCCACCTCGGTGGCCTCGTCCGCGAGGCGCCGCAACTCGGGGGGGAGGGAGAAATCCATCGCCAGCTACTGTGTCCGCGGTGATCGAGTTGGCGCAACTCACCAAGACCTACGAGGGCGCCACCAGCGGCGACGCCGCAACGCCGGTCCTCGCCGAGGTCGACCTCACGATCCGGGCCGGCGAGTTCGTGTCGCTGATCGGGCCGAGCGGCTGCGGCAAGTCGACGCTGCTGCGGATCGTGGGCGGCCTCCTCGAGCACAGCGGCGGCTCGGTGACCGTCGACGGCGAACCGCCCGACGTCGCCCGGCGCCACAAGCACTTCGGCCTGGTGCCCCAGTCGCCCGCCCTCCTGCCGTGGAAGACCGTCCGCGACAACGTCAACCTCCTCCTCGACCTCAACCCCGGCGCCGGACGGGGCCCGCTCGGCTCGGGCGAGGTCGACGCCCTCCTGCACCGGGTTGGGCTCGCCCATGCCGCCGACCTGCGGCCGGCCGCGCTCTCGGGCGGGATGCGGCAACGGGTCGCCCTGGCCCGGGCGTTCGCCCTCGAGGCCCCGATCCTGTTGATGGACGAACCCTTCAGCGCCCTCGACGAACTGACCCGGGCCGACATGCGTTATCTCCTGCTCGAGCTGTGGGAGGCGACCCGGTCGACGGTCGTGTTCGTCACCCACTCGATCGACGAGGCCGTCGTCCTCTCCGACCGGGTGGTCGTGCTGGGCGGCACCCCGGGGCGCGTCCGGCTCGTCGAGTCGATCGACCTGGAGCGGCCCCGCCACGAGGGGATCGAGGACGACGAGCGGTTCCGGGCCCACGCCGCCGCCATCCGGGCGGCGCTGCACGAGGGTTCGGCGCTGCCCGAGAACACGGTGCTGCCGTGATCGGTGGGGCCGGGCTGCGCAACCTGCTGACCTCGGTCGCCGGTCTGGCGCTGCTGTTCGGCGGCTGGGAGCTCTACGTCCGGCTCGCCGGCGTGCGGCGCCTGATCCTGCCGACGCCGTCGAGCGTGTTCGCGCACCTGGCGGCCGAGTGGTCGTTCTACGTTCCCCACGCGGTGACGACCCTGTCGGAGGCCGCGGCCGGCTTCGCCGCCGCACTCGTGATCGCCGTGCTCTGGGCGACGGCGATGGTCCATTCGCCGCCGGTCGAGCGGGCGTCGTGGCCGGTCGTGGTGTTGATCCAGTCGACCCCCGTGGCCGCCCTGGCCCCGGTGTTGTTGATCTGGTTCGGCTTCGGACCGCTCAACAAGATCATCATCGCCGCCCTGTTCGCCTTCGTGCCGCTGGTGTCCAACGCCCTCACCGGCCTGCGGTCGCTCGATCGCGACACCCTCGAGGTGGCGCGCTCGGTGAACGCATCGACCGGCGAGATCTTCTGGCGCCTGCGGGTGCCCCAGGCGCTGCCGGCCCTGTTCGCCGCCGCCAGGATCTGCGTCGGGTTGGCCCTCGTCGGGGCCGTGGTGGGCGAGCTCTACGGCGGCGCCACCGGCGGCCTCGGCTACCTCGCCCGCACCGGCCAGGCCCGCGGCTTCGTCGACCAGCTCTGGGGGAGCATCTTCGTGTTGGCGGCCATTGGTAGCGTGTTGACCCTCGCGGTGATCGGCTTGGAGCGCCGCCTCCTGGTCTGGCACGCTTCGCAGGACTGACCCGACCCCGATCGGAGCCCCCATGTTCGTCACCTCCCGCCGCCTCCTGGCGCTGCTGGTCGCCCTCGCTGCCGTCGCGGCGGCGTGCAGCGAGGACTCCGACCCTGTCGGCGAGGCAGCCGTCGACGCCGATCGGTGCGCCGCCAACGAGGCCGCCGGCACGATCACCTATGTCTCGGGCTTCGACTTCGCGGCGTCCCCCGGGATCATCGACGTGGTCGTCTCCGAGGCCGAGGGCTACTTCGACGAGGTGTGCCTCGACGTCGAGCTGATGAGCGGGTTCGCGCCGTCCAACGGGCCGCTCGTCGCCGCCGGCCAGGCCCAGATGTCGGCCGCCAGCTCGTTCGGCGAGATGGTCAACAACAACGTGCAGGGCGACGCCGGTCTGATCGCCGTCGGTCAGCTCGGCCACACCGGCGTCGAGGCCCTCGTCGTGCCCGCCGACGGCGAGATCGCCGAGCTGACCGATCTGCCCGGCACGACGGTGGGCATCAAGGGCGACCTGCCCTACACGATCCAGTCGATGCTCGGCCTCGCCGGCGTGGCGCGAGGCAGCTTCGACGAGGTGTTGCTCGAGGGCTTCGACCCGATCGCCCACCTCGACCTCGACATCGACGCCCTCCCGGTCTACAAGAGCAACGAGCCGGGTCAGCTCGACGCCGCCGGCATCGACTACGTGCTGTTCGACCCGGTCGACTACGACGTGCCGGCGTCGTTCGGGGTCTACTTCACCTCCGAGTCGTTCCTGGCCGATCACCCGACCGCCGTCCAGGACTTCGTGCGGGCCGCGCTGCGGGGCTTCGAGTTCTCGCTCGCCGACCCCGACGCCGCCGTCGCCCACGCCTTCGAACGGATCGAGGCGGCCGGCAACCCGGCCTTCCTGTTCGCCGAGAGCGAGGCGTTCCGCTGGTCGATCGAGTCGGCGCTGGTCACCGACCACACCCCCGACGGCGCCGGCATCGGCCAGATCGACGCCGACCGTCTCGGCGAGGAGGTGGCGCTGCTCACCGAGGTCGGCGTCTTCGACGCCGAGCCCGACTGGTCCTCGATGATCGATGCGTCGATCGTCGAGGACCTGTACGACGGCACCGACCTGATCTGGCCCGGCCCGGCCGGCGAGTAGCGGGGAGGGGAGCGCGCCGGATGGTCGAGTACGGGCTGTTCAGTCTCTGCGACCACCTCGCCGACCCCCACACCGGCCTCCGGCCCGACCAGGGCCTGCGGCTGCGCGACATCGCCGAGCAGGCCGTCTGGGCCGAGGAGGCCGGCTTCGACGTGTTCGGCGTGGGCGAGCACCACTTCAGCGGCTACATCCTGCCCGCCCCCGAGCTGCTGCTCACCTACGCCGCGGCCCGCACCGACCGGATCCGGCTCGGCACGTCGGTCACCCTGCTCGCCAACCGCGATCCGGTCCGCTACGCCGAGGCCTTCGCCGTGCTCGACCAGCTGTCCGACGGCCGGGCCGAGGCGACCCACGCCCGCGGGGTGTCGGAGGCGGCGGCGCAGGCGTTCGGCATGGCCGACTTCGACGAGCTGCGGCCCCGGTTCGAGGAGTACCTCCGGCTCGTCCTGCGGCTCTTGACCGAGGACGAGGTGACCTGGAGCGGGGAACACCGCACCCCGCTCGAGGGGGTGCGTATCGAACCGCGCCCGGTGCAGTCGCCCACCGACGCGATGTGGATCGGCGGTGGTCTCAGCACGGTGTCGGCCGACCTCGCCGCCGACCTCGGGCTGCCCTTCCTCCTGCCGAGCCTGTTCCGCTGGCCCGAGGACTACCGGGAGATCGTCGACCACTACCGGACCCGGGCCGAGGAGCGCGGCCACCTCGCCGCGGCCCGGGTCGGCTTCCCGAGCTACGTCCACGTCGCCCCCACCACCCAGCAGGCCCGGGCCGAGTGGCGGCCCTACTTCGACAACTACGTCGAGTTCGCCCTCGACGTGCGCTCCAGCTTCGGCCGGCCGACCGACTTCGAGTCGCTGCTGACCGGGCCGGTGATCTGTGGCAGCCCGGCCGAGGTGACCGAGCGGGTGCTCGAGATCAACGAGCTGCTCGGCCTCGACCGCCAGCTGTTCCTGATGGACATCGGCGGCCTCCCGCCGACGATGCTCCACGCCTCCCTCGACCTGCTGGGCGAACAGGTGCTGCCGGCGCTTCGCTAGGGTTCGCTCCATGCGAGCCGTGGTGTTGGAGGAGAAGGGCGGACCCGAGGTCCTGACGATCCGGGAGGTGCCGGACCCGGTGCCCGGTCCGGAGGAGTTGCTGGTCCGCCTGCGCGCCAGCGCGCTGAACCGGGCCGATCTACTGCAACGCCGAGGGCTCTACCCGGGGCCGCCGACCGAGGTCGAGATCCCCGGCCTGGAGTACGCCGGCGTCGTCGAGGCGGTCGGCGAACGGGTGCGGGCGTTCGCCCCCGGCGACGAGGTGATGGGCATCGTCGGCGGTTCGGCCCACGCCGAACTCGTCGCCGTCCACGAACGCACCGCACTGCGGGTGCCCGAGGGCATCGACGTCGCCGACGCCGCAGCGATCCCCGAGGTGTTCCTCACCGCCTTCGACGCCCTCGTCGTCCAGGGTGGGTTGACGTCGGGCCGCTGGGCGCTCGTGCACGCCGGTGCGTCCGGCGTCGGCACGGCGTCGATCCAGATCGCCAAGGCGATCGGCGCCCGGATCGCGGTCACCACCTCCAGCGGCAAGGTCGACGCGTGTCGCGACCTCGGCGCCGACGTGGTGATCGACTACACCACCACCGACTTCGCCGACGCCGTCGCCGACGCCACGGGGCGCACCGGCGTCGACGTCGTGCTCGACGTGATCGGCGGCGAGTACACCGTGCGCAACATCAAGAGCCTGCGCGTCGGCGGCCGCATCATCCAGGTCGGCGTGATGGGGGAGGGAACCGTCGAGTTGCCCCTCGGCATGCTGTTGCCCAAGCGGGCCGCCATCATCGGCACCGTGCTGCGGGCCCGCCCACTCGAGGAGAAGGCCGCGCTCACCCAGCGATTCGCCACCGAACTGTTGCCCCGTTTCGCCGACGGCGCGCTCCGTCCGGTCATCGACTCCCGCTTCGCCTTCGACGAGATCGCAACCGCCCACGAGCGCATGGAGGCCAACGCCAACGTGGGCAAGATCCTGCTCACGTTCCCCGCCGGCTGACCGAGACCGTCTCCATGACGGACGCTCACGATGCTGCCCAGTCGGGACCGGTGCTCGTGGTGGAGGACTCCACCACCCAGCAGCTGCTCCTCCTCCGCCAGCTCGAGGGCGCAGGGGTCAGCGCCGACGCCGTGGCGTCGGTGGCCGACGCGCTGCACGCCGTCGAGCACGAGAGCTATCACCTGATCCTCACCGACGTCCACCTGCCCGACGGCACGGCGTACGACATGATCCCGCGCCTCAAGGCGATCTTCCGAGGCCCGATCGTGTGCCTCACCGCCTCGGATCGCGCCGACACCGAGCAGGCCCTGCGCGACGCCGGCGCCGACGAGGTCGTCGCCAAGCCGATCGACCTCGCCGAGCTCTGGTGGATGCTCGACCGTTGGATGGCCCCGGCTTTCGACGAGGAGAAGTTCGGTCAGCTCGCCGTCGACGTCGGCGGCGGCGAGGTCCTCCACTCGATCGTGGCGACCTTCGCCACCGAACTCCCCACCCGGGTGGCCGCCCTCGTGTCGGCCGACAAGGTCGACGACGACGCCTCGCTCCGCCACGAGGCCCACACCCTCAAGTCGGGTGCGGCCCTCGTGGGTGCGGCCGGCCTCGCCGGCTGGTGCGCCTACCTCGACGACGGGGCCTGGACGCGAAACGAGCGGCGCCGCGCCGTGAGGCGGGTCCGCTCGCTCGCTGCGGCCACGGAGGCCGAACTGGTTCAGCGGCTGGCGATCGGCACGTAGTCGCGCTCGCCGGGGCCGGTGTAGACCTGGCGGGGACGGGCGATGCGCTGACCCTGGTCGAGCAGCTCCTGCCAGTGGGCGAGCCAGCCCGGCATGCGGCCGATCGTGAACAGCACGGTGAACATCTCCAGCGGGAAGCCCATCGCCTGGTAGATCAGGCCGGTGTAGAAGTCGACGTTCGGGTAGAGGTTGCGGCTCTTGAAGTAGTCGTCGGAGAGGGCGATCTCCTCGAGCTTCAGGGCGATGTCGAGCATCGGGTTCTTGCCGGTCACCTCGAACACCTGGTCCGCGGTGTTCTTCACGATGCGGGCCCGGGGGTCGTACGCCTTGTAGACCCGGTGGCCGAAGCCCATCAGGCGACCCTCGCCGGCCTTCACCGACTCGACGAACGGCTCGATGTTGTCGTAGGTGCCGATCTCGTTGAGCATGTGGATCACGGCCTCGTTGGCGCCGCCGTGGCGGGGGCCGTAGAGGGCACCGGTGGCCGCCGCGACGGCCGAGTAGGGGTCGGCGTGGCTGGAGCCGACGACCCGCATCGTCGTCGTCGAGCAGTTCTGCTCGTGGTCGGCGTGGAGGATCAGGAGGGTGTCGAGGGCCTTGGACAGCACCGGGTCCGGCTTGAAGCGGGGCTCGGCCACCTTCCACATCATCGACAGGAAGTTCTCGGTGTAGCTCAGCTCGTTGTCCGGGTAGACGAACGGCATGCCGACGCTGGCCCGGTAGGCCATGGCGGCGATCGTCGGGCCCTTGGAGATCAGCCGGTTGATCTGCTTGTAGCGGTTGTCCGGGTCCTCGATGTCCTTCGCCTCGGGGTAGAAGGTGCTGAGGGCGGCGATCGCCGAGACGAGCATGCCCATCGGGTGGGCGTCGTGGTGGAAGCCCTCCATGAACCGCTTGCGCATGTTCTCGTGGACGTAGGTGTGGTAGGTGACGTCGTGGACCCAGTTGTCGAGCTGGTCCTGGGTGGGGAGCTCGCCGAAGAGCAGGAGGTAGCAGACCTCGAGGAAGGTCGAGTTCTCGGCGAGCTGCTCGATCGGGTAGCCCCGGTAGCGCAGGATGCCGTTGCCGCCGTCGAGCTCGGTGATGTCGGACGTGGTCGACGCCGTGGCGCTGAAGCCGGGGTCGAGGAACCAGATGCCGGGCAGGAGCTTGGAGAATTCCTTCGCGTCGACGCCGCCGTCGACGATCGGGATCTGCACCGACTCGCCGCTGCGGTTGTCGGTGATGGTGATCGATTGGTCGGACACGGCGGTCAGCTCCTGGGGTTGGGGTTCTCGAACGTAGGGGGCACGCCGTTGTGCCGTGGAGGACCGGTGCGAAGGCCTCGCGGGCCAATGTAACCGGGGCGATGGTCGCGTGTGGAACGTCCGTCACACATGGTTGACCGGTTCAACCCGGCAGCCTGTCGACGGGCGCCCCTGAGGCTCACAGCGGCGTGTTGTCGTGGCGTCGGGGACGGAGCTTCTCCCGCTTGGAGAGCAGCATCTCGAGCCCGGCCGCCAGTTCTCGGCGAGTGTCGTCGGGTTCGATCACCATCGAGATCGAACCCCGCTCGGCGGTGGGGTAGGGGGTGAGGTGGCGGGCGGCGTAGTCGGCCTCGAGCTCGACGCGCTCCTCGGGCGTCGCCTTGCGATGCAGGATCTCGACCGCGCCCTTGGCACCCATGACGGCAACCTCGGCCGTGGGCCACGCCATCATGAGGTCGTTGCCCATGTAGCGGCTGTCCATCACGATGTAGGCGCCGCCGTAGCTCTTGCGCAGGATCAGGCCGAGCCGGGGCACGGTGGCCCGGGCGTAGGCGAAGGCGAGCTGGGCGCCGTGGCGGATCATGCCCCGCCACTCGAGGTCCTTGCCGGGAAGGAAGCCCGAGGTGTCGACCAGGGTGATGAGGGGCACGTTGAAGGCGTCGCACATGGCGACGAAGCGCGCCCCCTTCTGGCTGGCAGGGATGTCGATGCTGCCGGCGAGCGCCTGGGTCTGGTTGGCGACGATGCCGACCGACTGGCCGCCGAGCGAAGCGAAGCCGGTGACGAGGTTGGGAGCCCAGCTGCCCCGCAGCTCGAGGAACTCACCGTCGTCGAACACGTCGCGGATCACCGCTCGGACGTCGTAGGAGCCGGTGGCCGTCGTCGGCACGATCGACCCGGCGCGGTCCGAAGGGCGGTCGACCGGGTCGTCGCTCTCGATCGACGGCGGGGCGAGGTCGACGTGGTCGGGCAGGTGGCCCAGCACGGCGGCGGCGGCGTCCCACGCGGCGTCGAGGTCGGTGACGACGAGCGACGCCACCCCGCTCGATCGGCTGTGGGCCCCCGAGCCACCGAGGGCGCCGTTGGAGATCGGCACCCCGGTGAACGACTCGACCATCGCCGGGCCGGACACGAAGGCGTAGGCGTCCTCGGTGAAGATCGTGACGTCGGCGAGGCCGAGGAGGAGGGCGGGCCCCGACACGACCGGGCCGGCGGCGACGAACACGGTGGGCACCACGCCGCTCGCACGGACCAAGGCCTTGGCCGCCCGGCCCCAGCCGGCCACCGAGTCGAGACCGGCGTCGATCGACACCCCGTTGGTGGCGATGATCGCCACGATCGGCAGGGCGGAGCGCACCGCGTCGTCGATGGCCGCCTCGACCACCGCGGCGTCGGCCGGCGTCAGGCCGGTGCCGGGGGCGCCGCAGTCGAGCTCGATGCGCATCACGCGGCGGTCGTCGAGATCGCTGACCGACGCGGAGGTGGAGGCGCTGGCCTGGGATCGGATCGACACCGTCGAACTCATACGCCGTCCGTTCTAGCCGGAACGGTCAACGTTCGTGCAGATCGATGCCGCGCAGGTCGGCGGCCTCGCGCTCCACCACGTCCTCGACGAGTTCGATCGTGGCCTGGGCGGCCAGGCTGAGCATGCCGCGGCGACGGGTGGCAATGCCGACGGTGCGGCGCCCGAGGCCCTCGACCGCGAGCTCGACCCAGTCGCCGCCGACCCAGCCCGGGGCGGCGCTGGCCGGCACGATCGCCACCCCGAACCCCTTGAAGGCGAGGGTGGCGAGGAGGCGGAGGCCGTCGACCTCGACCTTCACCTTCGGGGTGAGGTCGGCGGCGTCGAACGCCTCGTCGACCACCCGGCGGAAGGTGGTGCCCGGCGACGCCAGGAGCAGTTCCTCGCCGGCGAGGTCCTCCACCCCGAGGGGCCCGGTGGCCGTGGTGAGGGGGTGGCCGGCGGGCGCGATCACCACGTTCTCCTCGGTGAAGAGCTTGCGGGTCCGCACCTCGGGGTCGTCGACCGGGAGGGCGACCACCCCGAAGTCGAGGTCGCCCTCGACGAGGCGCAGCACCTGGGAGCTGGTCGTGGCGTCGACCACCACCGGGCGCACGTCCGGGGTCTCCTTCGCCAGCCCGTCGACGACGAGGGGGGTGAGCCACCGAGCGGTCGTGCCGATGATGCCGAG
>JBPEXC010000542.1:0-2156 GCA_052032035.1 Acidimicrobiales bacterium
GTGCGTCGACGCAGACGCGTCGAGCCCCGCCGATCCATGCTCCACCAGTGGCAATTCTCGCCCTCACCAATCGTGATTCTTCCAGGAGCTTACGAGCCGCCCCGGGGGCCGATCGCCGCGACGAAGTGCCCACGTCCATAGGTACTGCGGCCCGGTGTCGTCCGTGTGGGAGACGTGTGAAGCCCGGGTGAAGTCGCGAAGTTTCGCTCGACCGCCGCCCTCAGCGATACCGGTCGACGGCCCGGGTCGTCGCACCCGCGTAGCCGCCCCCGAACTTGACGGCGTGCACGGCGAGCGGGGCGAGCTGGTGGAGCTCGACCCGCTCCTCCCAGCCGTCGGGCAGGGCGAACGCGTCGTGATAGGCCGCGAACGCCGCCGGCCCGAAGCCCCCGAACAGTCGCATCATCGCCAGGTCGAACTCCCGGTGGCCGAAGTGGGCGGCGGGATCGATCAGCCAGTTGGTGCCGGCCGCGTCGACGAGGCGGTTGCCGGCCCACAGGTCGCCGTGGAGCAGGCTGGGTGGCTCGGGGTCGCCGCCGAGATCGACGAGGCGCTCGGCGATCGACTCGAGCCCCCGGATCGTGGGCTCGGGCAGCGCCGCACCGTCGGCGGCGAGCCGAGCGAGCGGCAGGAGGCGGTTGGCGGCGTAGGCCTCGGCCCAGGAGTCGAACTCGTCGTTCGGGAGCCCCCTCGAACCGGTCGTGCGGTGGTCGGGCCGCCCGAACCGGTCACCGGCCCGTGGCCGATGGAGCTCGGCCAGCATGCGGCCGAGCGTCGCCTCGGTCGACGGGTCACCGCCGGGCCTGCCGGCGACGTCGATCCACGCCAGCGCCAGGTGGGCGGGGTCAGTGTCGGACACTGCGACCACCTCGGGCACGACGGCGCCCCGGCCGGCCAGCCAGCCCAGGCCGGTGGCCTCGGTGGTGAAGAAGTGCGGCGGCGCCGCCCGATGGGTCTTGACGAAACGGGGGCCCTGGTCGGTCTCGACCCGGAACGCCGTGGCGGTGTCGCCGCCGTGGACCGGGGTGGCGGCGCCGGGGTCGACACCGAGGCGTCGGGCGAGCGCGTTCGGCAGGACGGTGCCGCCGGGCATGGGGAGGACTACTCCAACCAGCGCAGCACGAGGCCGCGCAGTCGGTCGACGCCGGTGCCCTTCTCGGCGCTCACCCAGATCACGTCGCCCACCTCGAGGTCGCAGCCCTCGGCCACCTCCTTCTTGCGGCGGTCGCGCTTGGAGGCCTTCACCTTGTCGTGTTTGGTGGCGATCACGGTGTGGGGCAGCCCCTCGGCCCGGAGCCACTCGAGCATCTGGACGTCGAGCTTGGTCGGACCGACGGCGCCGTCGACGAGCACCATCACCATGCGCAGGTTGGGGCGCTCGAGCAGGTAGCCCTCGATCATGCGCTGCCAGCTGTCGCGCATGTTGGCCGGCGCCTTGGCGAAGCCGTAGCCGGGCAGGTCGACCATCGTGCCGACCTCGCCGATCGAGAACAGGTTGAGCAGTCGGGTGCGGCCCGGCGTGTTCGACACGTGGGCGAGCCGCTTGCGGTGGGCGAGGGCGTTGAGCAGCGACGACTTCCCGACGTTCGAGCGGCCGACGACCGTCACCTCGGCAGCCGACGCCGGCAGCTTCTCCACCCGGTCGGCGGAGGTGACGAACTCGAGGGGCAGGGGAGCCATGGCTCCGGTCTATCCGATCCCGACCGCCTTTCGCCGTTCGGGCGGGCCGTGGCGGCGGTGACCATCTAGCGTGCGGCCATGGCCGCCGAACGTCCCGGACCGCACCCGACCGACCCGCCGCCCACCCGGGCGGGCGCCGACATCGAGTTCTTCTGGGATCCGGTGTGTCCGTTCGCGTGGATCACGTCCCGGTGGATCGAGAAGGTGGCGGCCCAGTCCGACTTCACCGTCGACTGGCGCTTCATCTCCCTGCGCATCCTCAACAAGGACAAGGACTACGCCACCGAGTTCCCCGAGGGCTACGAGTTCGGCCACACCGCCGGCCTCCGGATGCTGCGGGTGGCGGCCGCCGTGCGCGACGAGCTCGGCCCCGAGCCGCTCGGGGCGCTGGTCACCGCCTACGGACAGAGCTACTTCGATCAACCGAAGGGCTCGGGGATGCGCACGACGCTCAGCACGCGGCCCCACGTCGAGGG
>JBPEXC010000543.1:0-12726 GCA_052032035.1 Acidimicrobiales bacterium
CCGGTCGCCCTCGGGGGTCCGGTACGCTCGCCGCCGTCATGGATCTCGCTCGCTTCCTGCGGCGCTGGCTGCCGCTCGTCCTCCTGGTCGTCATCTCGATCGCGGCGTGGCAGACCGCGCAGGCGGCCGACATCGACGAGGCTCGTGAGGAGCCGATCGTCTACGAGAACGAGCTCGCGACCCCGGTGCTGTCGGCTCGCCGGATCCCCGAGACGCTGCGAGCCCCCGTCGTCGACGACGAGGTCGAACCGGCCCTCGACGCCCTCCTCACCGCCACCGGCGACTACCCGGCCTGTCTGGTGGCCGAGGTCGACGATCGGGTGCTGCGATCCCACAACCCACAGCAGCCCTTGGTCCCCGCCTCGAACCAGAAGCTCCTGACCACCTTCGCCGCCCTCGCCGAGTTCGGGCCCGACCACCGGTTCCAGACCACGGTCGCCGTCACCGGACCGGTCGCGGGCGGGGTGCTGTCCGGCGATCTGGTGCTCATCGGCGGCGGCGACCCCTACCTGTCGACGGCGGACTGGTGGACCCAGTACGAGGAGGGCGACGCTCGCCACCACACCCTGCTCGAGAACCTCGCCGACGCCGTGGTCGCCGCCGGGATCACCGAGGTGCAGGGCGGCGTGCTCGGCGACGACTCCCTCTTCGACGACGTGCGGGTCGGACCCTGGGCCGAGCGTCTGATCGTCCAGCAGCAGTCGGGCCCGCTCTCGGCGCTGTCGGTCAACGAGGGCCACACGGCGTGGCCGGAGACCTTCTCGTCGATGGCCGCCCGGACCCAGACCACCGACCCGGCGCAGCACGCCGCCCAGGTCTTCGCCCAGCTGCTCGCCGAGCGCGGGGTGACCGTGACGGGTGGCGCGCAGCGCGGGGCGGCGCCGGCCGGCGCCACCGTGATCGCCTCGATCGACTCCGCGCCGGTGATCGACCTGGTCACCCACGTCAATTCCTACTCGTCGAACTACGGCGCCGAAGTCCTGCTGAAGCACCTCGGTCTGCGCCGCAACGGGGCCGGCTCGACCGAGGCGGGCGCCGCCGCCGTCGAGTCGATCCTCCTCGAGCAGGGCTTCGACCTCACCGGCGTCGTCATCGACGACGGCTCGGGCCTGGCCGAGACCGACCTGGTCACCTGCCAGCTCCTCGTCGACCTGCTCGACCGGGCGGGGGCCGATTCGGCCTACGCCGACTCGCTCAGCATCGGCGGCGAGCGCGGTTCGCTCCGCAACCGGGTCGACGAGACGATCGCCGACGGTCTCGTGTTCGCCAAGACCGGCACGCTCAACGGGGTGACCGCCCTGTCGGGCTACGTCGACTCGTCGTCGGAGGCGGGCACGTCGATCGCGTTCGCCTACATCGCCAACGGCGAGGTGGCCGGGGTCGGCGCCGGCATCAACGGCGACCTCGTCGGCGCCCAGGAGCCCTTCCTGCTCGAGTTGGCCGAGTACCCGGTGGGGCCCACGGTCGGCGACCTCGACCCCGAGCCCGCCGTCCCCGCCAACTAGGCTCGCCCTCGTGCTCCTGCCCCAGTTCCCGCTGGGCTCGGCGCTCGTTCCCGGCGCCGTCCTCCCGCTCCAGGTGTTCGAGCCGCGCTACCGGGCGATGGTCGCCGACCTGCTCGACGAGGGCGGCCGGTTCCACGGCTCACCCTTCGGCGTCGTCCTGATCGAGCGTGGGCACGAGGTCGGGGGCGACGACGTGCGGACCGACGTCGGCACCGCAGCGCGCATCGTCGATCATCGGCGTCTGCCCGACGGCCGGACCGCGCTCATCACCGTCGGCACCGAGCGCTACCGGGTCGTGCGCTGGCTCGACGACGACCCCTACCCGCTCGCCGAGGTGGAGTGGTGGCCCGACGACGACGCTCCCGGCGCAGATCTCGGCGGACGGGCCGACGCCGTCGCTGCCGTGTTGCGTCGCACCTGGGCCCTCGCCGCCGAGGCCGGGCACCATGTCGGCCCCCTCCCGACCTTCGCCGACGGGGCGACCGAGCGGTCCTTCCAGCTGCTGGCCGTCGCCCCGCTCGGGCCCCTCGATCGCCATCGCCTCCTCTGTGCGCCGTCGACGGCCGAGCGGCTCGACGGGCTCGAGGCCCAGCTGCGGGACGCCGCCGAGATGTTCGAGCTCGAGATCCAGGCCGGCTGACCGAACGCGTCCTGCCGATCTCCGCGCGGACCGCGACGACGCCCTACACTCGGCGGTCTGCGCAGTGGAGGCGACCAGAAAGCGGTGCACGTGGCGAAGTCCAATCCCCTGGGAGAGGCCCAGGAACTCCAGAAGATGCTCGTCGACTATGCGAAGCAGGAGACCGTCGAGCCCCTCAAGAGCCTCGGCAAGTACCTGGGTCTCGGCATCGCCGGCGCCGTCTCGCTGTTCCTCGGCTTCTTCTTCCTGGTGCTGGGCGTGCTGCGCCTGGTGCAGGAGGAGGGCCCCGACGGTGCGACCGGCGGCAGCTGGGGTTCGTTGCTGCCCTACGGCGCGGCGATCGTGACCCTGCTGGTGTTGCTCGGCCTGCTCGCCGTGCTGCTCAACCGTGCCAAGAATCGAGTGATGTGATGACCGAGACCACCAAGATCACCCCGTCCGACATCGAGTCGAAGATCCGCGACATCCAGGGTCAGGTCGACACCGTGGCCGAGGACTCCAAGAAGAAGGTCGCCATCGGCGGCTCGATCGTCGCCATGCTGCTGCTCTTCATCATCTACACGATGGGCAAGAAGGCCGGACAGAAGAAGAGCACGGTCCTCGAGATCCGCCGTCTCTGATGCTCACGCGCCTCGTTCGCTTCGCCGTCGCCCGCTACGTCGGCGGCCCGGGCAAGTCGTGGGTGTTCAGCTCGGGCATCCTCGCGCTCTACGGCTTCCTGAAGAAGAAGTCCGAACCCAAGCAGGTCGTCGACCTGTCGGCCTCGAAGCCCGGCGACAAGTTCATCATCGAGCACCTGCCGATCACCCACGGCGAGCAGATCAAGCAGTTCAAGCGCGCCGCCAAGGACGAGGCGAAGGCCGAGAAGGCGGCGAAGGCGTCGGCCAAGGCCTCGCGCAAGGCCTCCAAGCAGGCCGCCAAGGCCCAGAAGCGAGCCGAGCGAAAAGGCCGTCGCAGCAGCTGAGCCAGAACACGACCCCGTATCCTGCGGGGCGTGAAGGTGCTGCTGCGCAACCCGCGCCGGGAGGTCGAGGTCGACGGACCCATCTCGGTGGTGAAGCTCCTCAACCGGTTCGAGCTCAGCCGTGAGTCGGTGCTCGTGATCCGCGACGGCAGCCTCGTGCCGGGTGACGCCGTGCTCCCCGACGACGCCTCGATCGAGATCCGACCCGTGATCTCCGGTGGCGCATGAAATGCCGGGTCTGTACGGGTCCGGCAGTCGTCGACGTCCGTCGCCACAACGCCAACTTCTGTAGCGAGCACTTCCTCAAGTACTGCCGCGACCAGGTCGAGCGCACGCTGCGCGAGTTCTCGATGGCCGAACCGGGGGAGCGGCTCCTGGTCGCCGTGTCCGGGGGCAAGGACAGCCTGGCGGTCTGGGACCTGCTGTTGGCGTTGGGCTACGACGCCGAGGGCCTCTACGTCGGCCTCGGCATCGGCGACTACTCCGACGAGAGCGGCCGCTACGTTCGCGCGTTCGCCGCCGAACGCGGCGCCGCCCTGCGCGAGATCGACCTGCGAGCCGAACACGGCTTCGACGTGCCGACCGCCGCCGCCGTCACCAATCGTGTGCCCTGTTCGGCGTGCGGCCTGTCGAAGCGGCACCTCTTCGACGCGGCCGCCGTGGAGGGCGGGTTCGACGCCGTCGTCACCGGCCACAACCTCGACGACGAGGCGGCGGTGCTCTACGGCAACGTGCTCCGATGGGAGGCCGACTACCTGGCCCGTCAGCGGCCGATGCTGCCGGCCGGCAACGGGTTCCCCCGCAAGATCAAGCCCCTCGTCCGACTGTCGGAACGGGAGATGGCCGCCTACTGCGTGCTGCGCGGGATCGACTACCAGGTCGAGGAGTGCCCGATGGCGCTCGGCAACAAGCACGCCCACTACAAGGAAGCCCTCAACCTCACCGAGGAACGATCGCCCGGCGCCAAGCAGGCGTTCTACTTCGGCTTCCTGAGCCGTGCGGTCGACCGCTTCGACCGATCCTCCGACGAGTTCGACTCCGCGGCCGGTGACGCCGCCGCCGGTGAGGGCGCACGCGCCACGATCGGACGTTGCGCCACCTGCGGGTCGCCGGCGTCGGCCGAGGTGTGTTCCTTCTGCCGGTTGGCCGACCGGGCGAGCGGCGCCGAGCCCGTGCCCGTCGAACTCGTCCGCAAACGCTGAGATTTCTGGAGCCCGCAATGACGATCCCGCTCGAGGCCCCCTCCGGGCCCTTCACCGAAGGCGACCTGGTGCTGTTGGCCGACAACCGTCGCCACCGCTACCTGATCACCCTCGCCGCCGGTGACGAGTTCCAGACCCACGCCGGCATCCTGCCCCACGAGGCGCTGATCGGACAGCCCGAGGGCGTGCAGGTGGCGTCGACGAAGGGGCAGAAGTTCCGGGCGTTCCGCCCGACCTTCGAGGACTACGTGCTCCACATGAAGCGGGGTGCGCAGGTCATCTACCCGAAGGACATCGCGCCGATCCTGATGCTGGCCGACGTCGGCCCCGGCCATCGGGTGTTCGAGTCCGGCGTCGGGTCGGGGGCGATGAGCATCGGGCTGTTGCGAGCCGGGGCGACCATCACCGGCTACGAGCTGCGCGAGGACTTCGCCGCCCGGGCCCGGAAGAACATCGTCGGGTTCTGCGGTGAGGCGGCGATGGAGCGGTACGACCTCCAGATCCGTTCCGCCTACGAGCCGCTCGACCTCACCGACATCGACCGGGCCGTGCTCGATCTGCCCGAGCCGTGGCAGGTCGTGCCGCACCTCACCGAGGCGATGCGGCCGGGTGGGGTGTTGGTGGCCTACACCCCGTCGATCACCCAGGCGACCCAGCTCCGCCACGCCCTCGCCGACTCGCCGTTCCTCGAGGAACGGACGATGGAGGTGCTGCACCGCAACTGGTACATCGAGGGGGCGGCGGTGCGGCCCGACCATCGCATGGTGGCCCACACCGCCTTCCTGACCCGGGCCCGCCTCGGCGTCGACTGATCACTGCGGCTCGCCCTCGCCGCCCCGCCCCTCTCGGGATCGGGTCATTCACACGGCGCCACACGCCGGCGCAGTGACCCAATCCCGGAAACGGGGACGGCGCCGAGCGGGGGTCAGTCGAGCCAGGAGGCGGGGGCGCCGCGCTGGACCGAGTTGAAGCGAGCGGCGAAGCTCGGGCCGAGCGCCGACTTGCGGGGCCCGGCGAAGCCGAAGAGGAACTGGGCGACCCGTCGGATCTGGATCTCCTCGGAGCCCTCGGTGATCCGGTAGCGGCGGTGGTGGCGATAGATGTGCTCGAAGGGCATGTGGCGGCTGTAGCCGATGCCGCCGTGCACCTGGATCGCCTTGTCGGCCGCCTCGCACACCAACCGGTTGGCCCGGTAGTTGCACATGGCGACCTTGTCGCTGATGCGCAGCGGATCGATGCCCTGGTCCATCTCCCACGCGGTCTTGCGGATCAGCGACCGGAGCATCTCGGCCTCGGTGTGCATCTCGGCCAACGGCCACTGGATCGCCTGGTTGCGGCTCAGCGCGTTGCCGAACAGCTTGCGCTCCCGGGCGTACTTCACCGACTCGTCGATGCAGTACTGGGCGGCGCCGAGCGAGCTGGCGGCCTGGCGGATCCGGTTCTCGTGGACGAAGGTCTGGGCCACGCCCAGCCCCTTGCCCTCGGCGCCGAGCATCGTCGAGCCCGGCACGCGCACGTCGGTGAGGGTGACCTCGGCGTGATCGGTGGGCATGTTGTAGGTCCACCACATGAACTCGACGTTGAACCCGGGGGTCTCGACCGGGACGATGAAGCACGAGATGCCCTCGGCATCGCCGGGGTCGCCGGAGGTCCGAGCGAACACGTAGTCGTGGGTGGCGGCGTGCATGCCGGTGTTCCAGCGCTTGGCGCCGTTGAGGATCCACTCGTCGCCGTCACGCTCGGCCGTCGTCTCCATCCAGGTGGCGTCGGAGCCGTGGAGCGGCTCGGTGAGGCCGAAGCCGATGCGGGCCTCACCGGCCAGCATCTTGGGGATCCAGTAGCTCTGCTGTTCTTCCGAGCCGTGGAGCTCGAGCATGAGCACGGTCGGAAAGTTGCCGACGATCGAGCTCTCGTTCTGGAGGTCGTTGTGGAGGCCGAGACCCTTGTGGGCGAGGTGCTCACGCACGACGGCCATGCCGAGGTTGGTGCCGTCGCGCCCACCGAAGCGGGAGGGGAGGGCGTAGCGCAGCAGGCCGGCGGCGTCGGCGCGGCGCCGCATCTCGCCGAGGAGCTGCTCCCATTCCTCGCGGGGCCAGCCGTCGTTGTCGAAGTCGGTGCGAGCCCACTCACGACGGTGGTCGAAGAACCGGATGTTGTCGTCCTGTGCCTCGAGCGGCTTGATCTCGGCCTCGATGAAGGCGTCGCACTCGTCGAGCAGCTCTTGGATCTCTTGCGGAATGGCGAAGTCCATGCCCGCGGACACTATGTGAGTTGTCGCCCGGCAAGAAATCGCCGGGTCGACAACCCACGGTTGGGGGCCTCAGCTCCAGGTACCTCCGTCACGAATGCAGAGCGAACCGTCGACCGACATGGACATGCTTGTTGAAGTCATGCCCCATACCTAGTCCAAAAGACCCAGACGCGCGTGACGAACCGCCACGTTCTCGTGCAACCGGACCGTTTTCGATCAATTTCGATCAATTTGGGAAAGGTCGCCCGTGACACCGGCCGGGGGAGGTCGGTACGTTCGTTCCCGGTCCCGGATCCAGGGTTCTCTCCTGAGGGACCGATTGGCAGAAGTACCTGCTCTCCGGCCCGGGCCCTCTCGGGCCGGAGAGCCCTGCCGGTCGCCTCGGCGACCCGGGTCGACGTGACGATCGTCCGGCCCGATGCACCCCGCGCGTTCGCTAGTTTCTGGACGGTGACCACCGCCAGCGACGTGCCCTCCGCCTCCGCCGAATCGGCCACCCCTCCGACGAGCAGCGATCCCTCGTCGACCGAGTCGGTGTCGGCCGCGCTGCGGACCGACATCCGTCGGCTCGGCGCCCAGCTGGGGCAGTCGATCGCCCGGCAGGAGGGCGACGACTTCCTCGACCAGGTCGAGCAGGTGCGCACACTCGCCCGCCGCCTGCGCCGTGAGGAGGGCGACGCCGCGGGGGTCGAGCTGCGTTCGGTCCTGGCCGAGGCGTCGGTGCTCGACGCCATCCGGCTGGTGCGGGCCTTCACCACCTACTTCCACCTGGCCAACGCCACCGAGCAGGTCCACCGGATCGAGGAACTCAACGTCCGCAAGGCGGAGGAGGGACGCCTGGCGTCGACCCTGCAACGGCTGGCCGAGCAGCACCCGGTCGAGGAGATCACCGCCGCCATCGAGCGGACGGCGCTGCTGCCGGTGTTCACCGCCCACCCGACCGAGGCGTCGCGCCGGTCGATCATCGACAAGCTCTCGGAGATCTCCGACCTGGTCGAGGCTCGGCTGGGGTCGACCACCCGGTCGGCCCAACGGACCCGCATCGACCGCCGCGTCGACGAACTCCTCGACGCCCTCTGGCAGACCGACGAGATCCGGCGGGAGCGGCCCCGCCCGGTCGACGAGGCCCGCAGCGTCGTCTACTTCATCGAGCAGATGGCGCGCGAGGGCCTCCCCGAGGTGTGGTCCGACCTCGACGCCGCCCTCGAGGCGATCGACGCCCCGACGGGCAACCGGGCCGTCCCGATCCGCTTCGGCAGTTGGGTCGGCGGCGACCGCGACGGCAACCCGAACGTCACCCCGGCCACCACCCGCGAGGTCGTCGCGCTCCAGCGGGCCCGGGCCCTGCGCATCCTCACCGAGGAACTCGAGGCGCTGCGGGCCGAGCTGAGCCCGTCGGACCTGGTGCGTCCGGTCAGCGACGAGCTGCGGGCCGCCGTCGAGGCCGACGCCGCCACCTTCGCCGACGTCCATGCCGTCGTCGGCCAGATCAACGACGGCGAGTGGTACCGACTCCGCCTCGCCGTCATGCTGCAGCGCCTCGTCGAGACGGCCCGCCAGCCGGCGGGGGAGCGCCGCTACCGCTCGGTGGCCGAGCTGAGCGACGACCTCGCCCTGCTGCAGCGATCCCTCGAGGCCAACGACGGCGCCCTCGTCGCCCGGGGTCGCCTGGCTCGGGTGCAGCGGATGGTCGAGACGCTCGGGTTCCACCTGGCGAAGCTCGACATCCGCCAGCACAGCCGGGAGCACCACAAGAGCCTGGCCGGCCTGTTCGGGGCCACCGGCGTGACCTACCCGGAGGACGCCGGCTCCCGCCGCTCGCTCCTGCTCGCCGAACTCAACTCCCGCCGTCCCCTGGCCCCGCCCGACACGCCCGTCCCCGAGGGCGACGTGCTCGAGCTGTTCCGCGTGCTGCGGACCCTGCTCGACGAGCACGGCGACGACCTGATCGAGAGCTACATCATCTCGATGACCCGGGGGGTGGAGGACGTGCTCGCCCCGGTCCTGCTCGCCCGCGAGGTCGGGTTGATCGACCTGTCGGCCGGCGTCGCCCGGATCGGCTTCGTGCCCCTGTTCGAGACGATCGAGGACCTCCGGGCGATCGACCAGACCCTCGAGCAGCTGCTCACCGTGCCCGGCTACCGGCGCATCGTCGAGCTGCGGGGCGGCATCCAGGAGGTGATGGTCGGCTACTCCGACTCGAACAAGGACGGCGGTATCGCCACCAGTCAGTGGGAGATCCACAAGGCGCTCCGCACGATCCGGGACGTGGCCCGGCGCCACGGCATCCGGATCCGGGTGTTCCACGGTCGTGGCGGCACCGTCGGGCGGGGCGGTGGCCCCACCAACCAGTCGATCCTGTCCCAACCGTCGGGCGTGATCGACGGCGAGGTGAAGATCACCGAGCAGGGCGAGGTGATCGCCGACAAGTACGGCAAGCCCGAGATCGCCAACCGCAACCTCGACCTGGCCCTGTCGGCCGTGGTCGAGGCGACCGTCGCCCACCGGCAGTCGCGGCACTCCGCCGAGGTGATGGACCGCTGGTCGGAGGTGATGGAGGAGGTCTCGACCTCCGCATTCGCCGCGTACCGCCGCTTCGTCGAACATCCCGACCTGCCGCGCTACTTCCAGAGCTCGACGCCCGTCGAGGAGCTCGGGTCGCTCAACATCGGTTCCCGGCCGGCCCGCCGTAGCGGTGGCGGCACGAGCCTCGACGACCTGCGGGCGATCCCGTGGGTGTTCGGCTGGACCCAGTCGCGCCAGATCATCCCCGGCTGGTTCGGGGTGGGCAGCGGCCTGGCCGCCGCTCGCGAGGCCGGCCACGGCGACGTCCTGGTCGAGATGCTCGAGCGCTGGACGTTCTTCCAGACCTTCGTCGGCAACGTCGAGATGACCCTGGCCAAGACCGACCTGTCGATCGCCGCCAACTACGTCGAGACGCTCGTCGACCCCGGGTTGCGGCACCTGTTCGACGCCGTGGTCGACGAGCACACCCGCACGATCGACGAGCTGCGCCGCCTCACCGGCCGTGAACCGCTCGACAACCTCCCGGTCCTGCAGCGCACGCTGCAGACCCGCAACGTCTACCTCGACCCGCTGCACGTGCTCCAGGTCGATCTGCTCCACCGGGTGCGCACCCTCACCGAGGACGGGGGCGAGGTCGACGGCCTGCTGCGACGAGCCCTGCTGCTCACCGTCAACGGCGTGGCCGCCGGGATGCGCAACACCGGCTGAGTCTGCAAGATTGGGCCCCCATGGGGACCGATCACGCCACCTTCGACGACTTCGCCTTCGAGGTCACCGACGCCGACCTCGCCGACCTGCGACGCCGCCTCGACGACACCCGCTGGCCCGACGACCCGCCGGGTGATCCCTGGAGCCGGGGGACGGATCCGGCGACGCTGCGGGCGGTGATCGACCACTGGCGCACCGACTACGACTGGCGGCGCCTCGAGGGCGAGCTGGCCGCCCACCGCAACATCGTCACCGAACTCGACGGCGAGCGGGTGCACGTGCTGATCGCCGAGTCACCTCGCGCCGACGCCGTGCCGCTCTTGTTGACCCACGGCTGGCCGGGTTCGGTGGTCGAGTTCCTCGACATCCTGCCCCACCTGACCGATCCCGGCGACGACGACGCCCCGGCCTTCGAGGTGATCTGCCCGTCGCTGCCCGGCTTCGGGTTCAGCGGTCCGACCACGACCGAGGGGGTGAGCCCGCGCCGCATCGCCGGCATGTGGGTCGAGCTGATGGCGCGGCTCGGCCACGATCGCTATCTCGCCCAGGGCGGCGACTGGGGGTCGGTGATCACCTCCTTCGTCGGCGCCCTCGACCCCGAGCACTGCGCCGGCATCCACCTCAACATGGTGGTGACCCGCCCGACCGAGGAGGACCTCGCCGACCTCACCGAGGCCGAACAGCGCTACCTCACCGAGATGGGCCACTTCATGGACGACGGCAACGGCTACTTCCAGCTGCAGAGCACCAAGCCCCAGACCCTCGCCTACGGCCTCACCGATTCGCCGGCCGGTCTGTGTGGGTGGATCCTCGAGAAGTTCTGGGCGTGGTGCGACACCGACGGCTCGGTGTTCGACGCCGTCAGCCTCGACCGCTTCCTCGACAACGTGTCGCTCTACTGGCTGACCAACACCGCCGGCTCGGCGGCCCGGATCTACCACGAGTACAAGCGCGACGGTTCCACCGGCCCACGGACGGTCGAGGTGCCGATGGGCGGCGCGATCTTCCCGGTCGAGATCTACAAGTCGTCGCGTCGATGGGCCGAGCGCCGCTTCGACGTCGTGCACTGGAGCGAGCTCGATCGCGGCGGCCACTTCGCGGCGATGGAGGAGCCGGACCTGCTGGCCGCGGAGCTGCGGGCGTTCGCCTCGACCGTGGGCGTCGACGGGGGACAACCTTCCCAAACGTGACCGACGTGCCCCCGATTCGGCTGGTCGAGCGCCTAGCCTCTGGCGGGTGGAGCGCATCGAGCGTCATGACATTCTCAACGCCGTCGGCCTCGCGGCCGTGCTCCTTGCGATGGCGCTCGGGCTCCTGACCGGTGCTCGGGCGCTGTTCGACACGGTCAACGGCGCCGTCGATGCCGAGAGCGCTCCCGAGGAGGTGGTGGCCGAGGGGTCGACCACCACGACCGAGGTGACCTCGACCACCGAGTCGACCACCACGACCACCACCGCCGTCCTCCACCCGCCGAACGAGGTGATCACCCGGGTCGGCAACGGTGCGCAACGCTCGGGGATCGCCGGTGCCGGCACGAGCCTCCTCACCGACGCCGGCTACCAGACCCTGTCGGCCAAGAACGCGGCGGCCACGCAGGCCAGCGTCATCTACTACTCCGAGGGCTACGAGGCCGACGCGGCCCAGGTGGCCCGACTGTTGGGCGTGCCCGAGACCGCCATCGCGCCGATGGTCGAGAACCCCGGCGGCGTGCCCCAGGAGACCGCCCACGTGGTCGCCATCCTCGGCGCCGACACCACCGTCGGCTGACGGCGACGACACCGTCGGCTGACGGCGACAACACCGTCGGCTAGCCCTGCTTCATCCGTTCGGTCATGTCCCAGGGCGGCTCGGGCAGGTCGCCGGCGGCGAGCCGTTCGACGACCTCGGGCAGCCACGGCGGCAGGAACGTGGCATCGGAGGCGGCGAGTTCGTCGACAGGCCACCAGCGGGCCCCCTGGAACGCCAGCGCCTCGAGGTATTCGAGGCCCTGGGGTCGGTGGAGCTCGGTCTCGGCGGTGCGAGCGACGTGGATCACCTCGTCCTGGTCGAAGTGGTAGCCCCCGAACTCGAACTCGACGTGCTGGGTGACCACGACCGGGCCGATCTCCGCGTCGGTGATGCCGGCCTCCTCGTGGAGTTCGCGCGCCACCGCCACGGCCGAGGGTTCGCCGGGGTCGAGGCCGCCGCCGGGGATCTCCCACCACGTGCCCTTCGAGGGGTCGGCCGGGTCGAGGCTCTCGATGCAGTAGACCTCGCGCCGGTCGTTGATCAGCACCACCCGCGCCGCCTGCCGCTTGAGGACCCACACCATGGGCGCCGACCATAGGCCGCACGCTGAACTTTTGCGTTGCCCGACGGGGTGCAACCATGAGCGACCGTGACCGTTTCTCCCACCCCCGAGGCCGCGGCGCAACGACCCCTCGAGGGCGTGCGCGTGCTCGACCTGTCGCGCGTCGTCGCCGGCCCGTTCGCCGGACGCATGTTGAGCGACCTCGGCGCCGACGTGGTGAAGGTCGAGCCGCCGGACGGCGACCTCACCCGCCACTGGGGTCGGGAGACCGGCGGCATCACCGGCTTCTTCACCCAACAGAACGCCGGGAAGCGCAACATCTGCATCGACCTCAAGGCCGACGGTGCGGCCGCCCTGGTGCTCGAGTTGGTGGCCGCCGCCGACCTGGTGATCGAGAACTACCGACCGGGCGTGCTCGACCGTCTCGGCCTCGGCTACGACGCCATGCGGGCCGCCAACGAGCGCGTGATCCTGCTGTCGATCTCGGGGTTCGGGATCGGCAACGAGTGGAGCGGGCGCGCCGCCTTCGCCCCGATCCTCCACGCCGAGTCGGGCCTGCTGGGCCGCCAGGCGACGTTCGACCAGGCGGCGCCGACCGACCCGATGCTGTCGATCGCCGACTACGACTCGGCGCTCCACG
>JBPEXC010000544.1:0-2174 GCA_052032035.1 Acidimicrobiales bacterium
GCCCGCCAGGCCGCCCCGGTCGACAGTGGGCCCGCCAATCTCGAATCGGCCCTGCCTCCGGCGCCGGCCGACCCCCGAGCCATCGCCTCGAGCCTCGGAAGCTTCCAGAGCGCCACGAAGCGAGCTGACGAAGAACACCAGACCCGCACCAACGAGGGAGACAACCGATGACCGCCGAACAGGACCTCAGCTGGATCCTCGAGAACTTCGTGAAGGACGTCCCCGGCGTCGTCCACACCCAGACCGTCTCCTCCGACGGCATCCACCTCGCCAGCTCCTCGGGGATGAGCGAGGTGCAGCAGGAACAGTTCGCCGCCGTCACCTCCGGCCTGTCCAGCCTCAACGAGAGCGCCGGTGAGACGTTCGGCATCCTGCCGGCCATCCGCCAGGTGCTCGAGTTCCAGACCGGCTGGATCCTGGTGTCCAGGATCTCGACCTCGGCCAACCTGGCGGTCATCTGCGACAAGTCGGCCGACCTCGGTCTGGTCGGCTACGAGATGGCGGTCCTGGCCGAACGGTGCGGCGAGTTGCTGTCGCCCGAGGTGATCAGCCGTCTCAAGAACATGCTCAGCATCTGAGCAGCCGGGACCCGTCGATGAAGTACGAAGACGACATCCCGACCGAGACCCGGGCGGTTCGTTCGTTCATCGTCACGGGTGGTCGCGCACGGACCGAGGGGCGGGCGACCGAACTCGCCCTCGAGACCCTGGTCGATGCGACGCCCATGGCGAGACGCCGGGTGGCAACCCTGCAGTTCGAGCGGCGCTCGATCGTGCAGCTTCTCATGGCCGACGGGGCGACCTCCATCGCCGAGATCTCGGCCCAGCTCCAGCTCCCGATGCGCGCCAGCCAGGTGCTCGTCAGCGAGATGGCGGCCGACGGCGTCCTGTCGGCCCAGGAGACGGTGTCGAACGCCGACGTCGACCTCCTGCTCCGTATTCGCTCCACCATCGCCGCGCTCTAGCCGGAACGAGGAATCATCATGACCAACCAAGCAGCGAGTCCCGGCCGGGGCGCAAGCGCCAAGTTCGTGGTCGCCGGCGGCTTCGGTGTCGGCAAGACGACCTTCGTCGGTGCCGTCTCGGAGATCCCGCCCCTGCGGACCGAGGAGAGCATGACCGAGGCGGCCAGCGCCGTCGACGACGTCTCGAAGGTGACGACCAAGCGGTCGACGACGGTGGCGATGGACTTCGGTCGCATCACCATCCCCGGCGACCTCGTCCTCTACCTGTTCGGCACCCCGGGCCAGACCCGGTTCGCCTTCATGTGGGACAAGATCTGCCTCGGCGCCCTCGGCGCGGTGGTCCTCGTCGACCTCCGTCGGATCGAGGACTCCTTCGGGCCGATCGACTACTTCGAGGAACGCAAGATCCCCTTCATCGTGGCGATCAACACCTTCGAGGACTCGCCCGACGCGACCCTCGACCAGGTGCGTGACGCCCTGGCGCTCAAGCCCGAGATCCCGCTGGTGTCGGTCGACGCCCGCGACAAGGAGCAGGTCAAGAACGGCCTGATCGACCTGATCGACTATCTCGTCGGTCGTCTCGGCGCCACGCCACCACCAGAACCCCAGCGGATGCGACGGGCCGACCTCGGTCGCCAGCCCGTCAGCCGCTGAGCGTCGCCCTTCGCGGCGACCTCGATCTCGTCCGGTCCGTCACGGGCGGCGGCGGGCCGGACGAAAGGACGACACACCACCCGCCTCCGGGCGGGTGGTCACCCGGCCAGGTAGCTGGCGAGCACGGGGTCGATCGGGCCGAGATCCTCGGCCAGGTCGGCCCCGACCCGCACCCGGGACGTCCAGCGAAGGCCGTCCCAGAACCGCTCCATCGTCGGGGTCATCGGGTCGGCGTACCACCCGGGGAACCGTTCCGAGCTCGCACGGGATGCGGTGTCCACGGATGCGGTGTCCACGGTTGCCATGCCTTCGGATTCGACGGCGGGGGAGTGATTCATGATGGGTGAACCTGCCCAGCGGGGTGACGTTCGACCGCTCGACCTCGTCGGAAGCCCCGCCGTCGTCGGTGGGCGTGGCTAGGTTCGTACCCATCGGCGGCCTCGGCCCCTCCAACCCGCTCGCTGCGCCCGCGTCGTCCCGACGGCGGCGCAGCGCCCAGCTCGGAGGTGGCCCATGCTCGCCATCGTGCCGTCGGCCGTGGTCGACGGTGTCCACG
>JBPEXC010000545.1:0-7658 GCA_052032035.1 Acidimicrobiales bacterium
GTGGCGCCGCACTCCGCCGTCGCCACGTCGTGGGTGGCGTCCCAATAGCTCACTGACACGAACGGGCTGTGGTCGAGGTGGGCGACCTTGAGCGGGGTGGGGGCGGTGGCCACCCACCCCACGAGCTGCTCGCCGTCCCACTCCCAGATCGGGTGCAGCACCCGGGAGCGGGGCCGCTGGTCGGGGCCGACGGAGGCGACGGTCGCCCAGACGATCCGATGAGCGATGTCGACGAAGGCTGGTGCGGCGGCGGCGAGTGGACTCATGGGCCCACCCTGCCACGTGACGGGGGACAGGCGCTCGTGGTTTCCGTGCCGCGGCCGCCGCCGGATCACATGCCGGCGTGCATCTCCCAGATCAACACCTCGGCCGTCTCGATCGCCTCGATGCGGGGCGAGCCGACACCGGTGAGGCGCGCGGCGTCGCCCTGGCCCAGCACGCCGGCGGCCTCGAGCTCGACGGTGCCGCGCGCCACGAACACGTGGGCGAAGGGGGCGTCGGGCACGTGGGCCCGCTCACCGGGGGCGAGCTTGGCGACGTGGAGGGCGGCGTGTCGGTTGCGGATCCGGATCGCGGTCCGGTCGGCGTGGGCCGCCATGCCCGACGCCACGGCCACCAGGCCGCCCCGCCGGAGCTCGTCGCCGATGTCGAGCTGCTCGTAGCCGGGGTCGATGCCGGCCTCGTCGGGCACGACCCACATCTGGACGAACCGCACGTCTCGGTCATGGGCCGGTCCGCCGTCGAGGGTCCAGTCGTCGTTCTTCTCCGAGTGGAGGATCCCGGTGCCGGCGCTCATCCGCTGGGCGAGCCCCGGGTAGATCACGCCGGTGTTGCCCTCGGAATCCTGGTGGACGAGGGAACCGTCGAGGACCCAGGTGACGATCTCCATGTCGCGATGAGGGTGGGTCTCGAACCCGCTGCCGGCGCGCACGACGTCGTCGTTGCTGACCAACAGCAGGCCGTGGTGGGTGTTGTCCGGGTCGTAGTGGCGTCCGAAGGAGAACGAGTGCTTCGAGTCGAGCCAGCCGAGGCCGGTGGCGAAGCGTTCGCCGGCGCGCCGGACGTCGACCGCCGCGCTGGGGGAAGGGGAGGGGGAGGGGGACGAAGAGGGGGAGGTCGGAGCAGCCATGCACGGAACAACCTAGATGATGTTTCATCTATTCCGTCGGACGGGCATGCTGGACCCATGACCTCCCACGACCTCGCCGACCGTCTCCGGTTCGGCCTCGACACCTTCGGCGACATCACCCACGACGACGACGGCCGACCCGTGCCCGCCCCGCAGGTGCTGCGCGACGTGGTCGAGCAGGCGGTGGTCGCCGACCGGGTCGGCGTCGACGCGATCGGTCTCGGCGAACACCACCGCGACGACTTCGCCATCAGCGCGCCCGACGTGGTGCTCGCCGCCATCGCCGGCCGCACCGAGCGCATCACGCTCGGCACCGCCGTCACCGTGCTCAGCTCCGACGATCCGATCCGGGTGTTCCAACGGTTCGCCACCCTCGACGCGGTGTCGAACGGGCGAGCCGAGGTGACCCTCGGCCGCGGCTCGTTCACCGAGTCGTTCCCCCTGTTCGGCTACGACCTCGCCGACTACCACCGGCTCTTCGACGAGAAGCTCGAGCTGTTCGCCCGGCTCCGGGACGAGGAGCCGGTGACCTGGCAGGGCACCACGCGCGCACCGCTCGTGGGCGCCGAGGTGCATCCGGGCACCGAGTCGGGCCGGTTGGCGGCCTGGGTCGGCGTCGGCGGTTCACCGGAGTCGGTGGTGCGCGCTGCGACGAAGGGGTTCGGATTGATGCTCGCCATCATCGGTGGCGCCCCGAGCCGGTTCGCTCCCTACGCCGAGCTGTTCCGATCGACGCTGGCCGACCTGGACGCCGATCCGCTGCCGATCGGGGTGCACGCCCCCGGCTTCGTCGCCGACACCGACGAGGAAGCCCGGGAGCTGTTGTTCCCCCACTTCAAGGCGAATCGAGATCGCATCGGGGCCGAACGGGGGTGGGGTCCGGCGACCCGAGCCCAGTTCGACCACGAGGTCGACCACGGCGCCCTCTTCGTCGGAGCGCCCGACACGGTGGCCCGCAAGATCGCCGCCACCGCGGCGACCTTGGGACTCGACCGGTTCGACCTCAAGTATGCGAACGGCACGATGCCGCATCCGCAGCTCGTGCGGGCCATCGAGCTCTACGGCACCGAGGTGATCCCGATGGTGCGTGAACTCCTGGCCGGGTCCGACCTCAGCGGGCCTCTTGGATCGCCGACCACACCCGCTCGGCGGTGAGCGGCATGTCGATGTGCTTCACGCCGAGATGGCTGAGGGCGTCGACGACGGCGTTGTGGATGGCCGGGGTCGACCCGATCGTGCCCGACTCGCCGATGCCCTTGGCGCCCAGCGGGTTGCGGGGCGACGGGGTCTCGGTGTTCGACGTCTCGAAGCTGATCAGCTCGGCGGCCGACGGGATCGCGTAGTCCATCAGGTTGGACGTGATCGGGTTGCCGTCCTCGTCGTAGGCGACGATCTCGAACAGGGCCTGGGCGGCGCCCTGGGCGATGCCGCCGTGCTGCTGACCCGTCACCAGCATCGGGTTGAGGATGCGGCCGCAGTCGTCGACCGCGATGTGGCGCAGCATCGTCACCTCACCGGTGTCGGTGTCGACCTCGACCAACGACACGTGGGTGCCGA
Organism: Acidimicrobiales bacterium; assembly: GCA_052032035.1. Taxonomy (GTDB): domain Bacteria; phylum Actinomycetota; class Acidimicrobiia; order Acidimicrobiales; family SZUA-35; genus JAWSVN01. Next base: position 2,687 of record JBPEXC010000545.1, read on the forward strand.
ACGGGAAGGTCGAGTCGGTGCCGTCGAAGTCGAGCTCGAAGGCCAGACCGGCGTCCATGCCCTCGGGGCGCTTGGCGTCGTCGTTGGCGGCCTGGGCCAGCTCGGCCCAGCTGAGCGCCTTGGCCGGCACGCCGGCCACCTGCAGGCCGTCGTCGCCCTTGGTGATGTCGTCGACGTTGGCCTCGAGGAGGTGGGCGGCGAGTTCCTTGGCCTTGCCGAGCACGGTCTCGGACGCCACGTGCACGGCCGAGCCGGCCGTCTGCAGCGAGCGCGAGCCCATCGTGCCGGAGCCCCGGGGGATCTGGTCGGTGTCGCTCTGCAGGATCGTGACCTTGTCCATCGGCACGCCGAGCATGTCGGACACGATCATCGAGAACGCGGTCTCGTGGCCCTGACCGTGGGCGCTGGTGCCGACCCGGGCGATCACCGAGCCGTCGTCCTGCACCTCGATCGCCCCGTACTCGACGTGGAGCCCGGCGGGGGCGGTGACCTCCACGTAGCTGCCGAGACCGATGCCGAGCACCTTGGAGCTGCCGGAGGCCCGCCGCTCGGCCTGCTGGGCGAGGAGGTCCTGATAGCCGGCGGCCTCGAGCGCAGCGTCGAGGGCAGCCTCGTACTCGCCCGAGTCGTAGTTGGCCCCGCCGTGGGTGGTGAGGGGGAAGTCGTCGGGCTGCAGGAAGTTCTTGCGACGGATCTCGGCCGGGTCGATGCCGAGCTCGTCGGCGGCGATGTCGAGGATCCGCTCGATCATCTGGGTGGCCTCGGGCCGGCCCGCACCGCGATAGGCGCCGGTCGGCGTGGTGTTGGTGGCGGCCGAGCGGGCGTGGAAACGCAGCTTCGGGATGCGGTAGACGCCCTGGCTCATCGTCTGGGTGAACACGGTGAGGAAGGCGCCCATCGCCGGGTAGCCGCCGCCGTCGGCGATCGTCTCGACGTCGAGGCCCACGATGTTGCCCTCGGCGTCGGTGCCGAGCTTGGCGTACATCACCATGTCGCGGCCGTGGGCCATCGACACCATGTTCTCGCTGCGCTGCTCGGTCCACTTCACCGGCACGCCGAGCTCCTGGGCGAGCTTGGTGGTGATCAGGTACTCGACGTAGGTGCCGGCCTTCGGGCCGAAGCCGCCGCCGACCGCCGGCGCAGCGACGCGCACGTTGGCCGGGTCGAGGCCGAGCTGACCGACGATCACGTCGCGCACGGCCACCGGGTTCTGGCTCGGGATCCAGACGGTGAGGTGGCCGTCGTCGCCGGGCACGGTGACGCAGCCGTTCGGCTCCATCGGCACGCCGGCCAGGCGCTGGGACACGATGCGACCCTCCGACACGTGGGCGGCGCCCTCGAGGGGGTCCTCCTCGAGCCCGATGCCGGTCTCGAAGATCATGTTGTTGCCGTGCTCCTCGAACAGGACGGGAGCGTCGTCGGCGAGGGCGGCCTCGGCGTCGGTCACCGAGCCGAGCGGCTCGTAGTCGACGAAGATCAGCTCGGCGGCGTCGGCAGCGGCGGCCCGGGAGTCGGCCACGACGGCGGCGACGATGTCGCCCACCAGCCGCACCTTGCCCTTGGCGAGCGGGGGACGGGCCACGTAGGGCGGGAACATCGGGAACCCGAGGTAGGGGTTCATCTCGAGGTTGTCGGCGGTGTAGACACCGAGCACACCGGGGGCCTCGGCCGCCTCGGCGATGTCGATCGACCCGAGGGTGGCGTGGGCGAACGGCGAACGGACGAAGTGCACGTAGACCAGGCCGGGGACGTCGAGATCGTCGAAGTAGCGATCGTCGCCCTTCAGCAGTCGCGGGTCCTCACGGCGCAGGACGGCGTTGCCGAGGATCGAGCCCTTCACGTCGGTCATGGATGCTCCTTGCAGCAGGCACGGCGAGCCCGGGCGGGCGCCGTGATCAGAGTCTGCCCCAAGATGTCACGCGGGTCACATCATCGCGACGGGTGCGTCGGTCACTCCCCGTCGCCGCGGTCCTTGTCCTTGCCCTTGCCGCGACCGTTGTTGCCCCGGTCCCCGTCATCCTCGTCGTGATCGTCGTCATCGTCCCGGTCCTCGACGTCGCGATCGTCGTCCTCGATCGTCTCGATCTCGGTGTCCTCGGCCTCGTCGTCGTCGTCGGTCTCGGCGTCGGATTCGTCGTCGTCGGTCTGGCCGGCTTCGGTCTTGCCGCAGTCGGTCTTCGCCGCCTGGGAGATCACCTGGCCTCGTGGGCCCTCGATCGAGTCGTCGTGGGCGACGCCCGACACGTACTCTCCGTGGTTCTCGGCGTCCTCGCACGCCACGTCGCCATAGGCCTCACCCTCGGCGTTGGTCGGCGGCGGGTGCTCGACGTCCTCGGGAGCCTCGGTCGTGGTGGTCTCCGGAACCGTCGTGGTCTCGGGGAACGCCGTGGTCGTGGTCGACTCGAGGAGTGTGGTCGTGGTCTCCGCGACACTGGTCGTCGTGGTCTCGACGACCTCGGCCGACTCCGGAGGGCTGTCGTCCTGCACGACGGGCAGGTTGCCGGTCGCAGCGGCTGCGGTGGTGGAGCCGAGGGCGATCGAGACGGTGGCGGCGGCCACCTTGTGGCCGATGATGGAGCTGAGCACGGTCCCTCCCGTTGCGGACGCCACGGCGCCCGACATCTGTGTGACCACGCTCGCGCCGTTGGCGAGCTCGTGCGGCTGAGGTGCTGACTGCAGCGCCTCGGTAAGCCGGTCGAGTGAGGTCGGTTCGGTCATGTCGTGGGGGTCAACGCAGCGGTGTTCGCCGGCGTTACACGGGTGTCGGATTCTTTTCGGACCGGTCGCTCGATCGGGTGCTCGTCGGCGACCTCGTCAGCAGCGAGCAGCGCCTCGAGCCGCCGCAGGCCGCGATGATGGAGCACCCGCACCGCGCCCGGGCTCTTGCCGATCACCTGGGCGACGTCGTCGGTGCTCAGACCGGCGACCGTGCGCAGCACGACGACCGCGGCCTGGGTGTCGGGGAGCGCCGAGACGAGCGACATCGCCCAGTCGAGCTCGTCGACCGCGGCCTCGGGTGTCGGCCCCGTGGCCGCCGCCTCGAGTCGCTCGGGTTGGTGCGACACCGGCTCGCTCGGGCGGGCCGACCGTCGGCGCGCCCCGTCGATCAGGCGACGATGGGCGAGGGTGAACAGCCAGCGTCGGAACGCCCGGGCGTCGCCGTCGAAGTCGGGCAGCTTGGCGGCCACCTCCAGCCAGACCTGTTGGGCGAGGTCCTCCGGGTCGGGTGCGTTGCGAGCCCGGAAGAACCGCAGGAGTGGCGGGTTCCACGCCGTCCACATCTGCTCGAGTGCCGACCGCTTGCCCTTGCGAGCCCGACGCAAGGTGTGGTCGGTGAACGGGCGGTCGGCGGGAGCGGGCACGACCAGCCATCGGCGCGAACGTGGCCAGGGGTTGAGTTCTCGGCGAGATCCATGGGCCGAACAGGCCAGACGCGGCTCCGGACGTGGGTAGGTCGTCGGGGCTTTCGGGGGACACGGCGGCAGTAGTCTGGGTAGCGTTCACAACGGCGGACGGGCGAGTCGGTGGAGGCTTCGTGAGCAACGACCGCGTGAGGTCGGAACAGACGCTGCGTCCCGATCCCGGCGGGGAGGGGGCCGAGGCCGGCGACGTCGCCGCGTTCGGCTCCGGCCGACGACTGGCGTCGAACACCGCGGCCCTCGTCGGGTCGCGCCTCGTGGTGGCCGTCCTCGGCTGGCTCGGCACCGTGCTGATCGCCCGGGAGCTCTCCCAGGAGGCGTTCGGGCAGTTCACCCTCGTGTTCTCGATCCTGGGCATGCTCTCGGTCGTGACCGACCTCGGGGTCGGCCGGATCGCCGTCGCCGGGATCATGCAGGCACCCTCGGACCAGGCGCCCTCGGAACCGGCACCCTCGCAATCCGGGGCGGCCGCGGGCCCGGATCGGGCGACGTTCGCCGGCACCTATCTCGTGCTGCGGTCGGTCCTCGGCGTGGTCGGCTACGCCCTCGCGCTCGCCGTCGTCGTGGTGCTCGGCTACCCCCGCGACGTCGTCGTCGCCACCGCCGTCGGTGGCATCGTGGTGCTGCTCGCCACGCCCGCCGCCGCCTACGAGGTGGCCTACCAGGTGCGCGATCGCCTGCTGCCGCTGGCGTTCAGCCGGGTCGTCGGCCAGTTCGCCCAGCTGGCCCTCACCGTCGCCCTCGTGCTCGAGGGCGGCTCGCTCGTGTGGTTCATGGTGCCGGCCGTGCTGCGCGACCTGATCGTGGTCGCGTGGGTCGGCCCGGGTGCCCACCGGCTGATCCCGATCCGCTACCGCGTCGACCCCGCCACGTGGAAGCGACTGCTGCGTGAAGCGGTGCCCCTCACCGCCGGCACCGCCTTCGTGATCCTCTACTACCGGCTCGACTCGGTGATGCTGTCGAAGCTCGACGGCTTCGACGCCGTCGCCGTCTACGGCGTGGCCTACAAGTTCGTCGACCTCGTCCACTTCGTGCCCTTGGCCCTCACCACCGCGATCCTCGCCCCCCTCACCGCCGCCTGGCCGGGCGACCGATCGGGCGAGACCGCCGTCGCCCGGGCCTCGGACCGGTTCGCCGCCACCGTGCAGAACGGGGGCCGCATCCTCGCCTTCGCCACCGTCGGCCCCGCCGTCGCGTTCGCGCTGTTCGGTTCACAGTTCGCCGGCCTGCTCTACGGCGAGGTCTACGAGGCGGCGGGCACGGCGTCGGCCGTCGTGCTGGCGGCCGAGGCGCTCGGCGCCCAGAGCGCCCTCGCCATCACCGCCCTCGTCGCCGCCGGCCGGCACCGGGTGTATCCCTTCGTGACGCTCGGCGGCCTGGTGTTCAACGTCGCCGCCAACTTCGTGCTGATCCCACGGTGGTCGCTCGAGGGCGCCGCCGTCGCCACGCTGGCCACCGAGGCGCTCGTCGTCGTGCTCCTCACCCGCCAGGTCCGCACGATCGACGTCCGGCTCGTCGACGCCGGGTTCGCCCTCACCGTCGCCCTCGCCGCC
>JBPEXC010000546.1:0-2598 GCA_052032035.1 Acidimicrobiales bacterium
GTGCGATGATCAAACTGTGGCCGGCCCTGCTGCTACCCGTTCTGTGGTCGACGCGCCGGGAACGGGCGGCTGCCGCCGGCCTCGCGGCGTGCGCGCTGGCTACGCTGGCCTGGCTGGTGTGGGCCGGCGCCGGGTTCGAACCGATTCGACAGGTGGTGGACCTGCGGGGGGCAACCGGCTGGCAGCTGGAATCGGTCGGCGGCGTCCTCATTGCGCTGGCCGACGCTGTGGGCTTGGCAAGGCTCGGACCGGCCGAGGATGTCCGCCTCGAACTGAACGCATTTCGAATCGGCACGCTCACGCCCTGGGTGGTGACGGCTGGGCGGATCGGGGCGGTAGCGGCCATGGCCGCACTTGCCCGGCGAGCCCGGCAGACGGGGAGCCGGCCGAGTCTCCCGGCGGTCGGCGCAGTGATGCTGGGCTGCGTCGCTGCGCTGATCGTGAGCTCGCCCCTGCTGTCACCCCAGTTCCTTCTGTGGTTGACACCCTGGGCGGCGCTCATGGCCGCCGACGACCGCCGTTCGCCTGCGTCGCTTCCGGCGTGGCCGGTGGCCCTCACCGCCGCGGCGACGGTGATCACGGGCTTCGTCTTGACGATCTTCAGCCCACCCGACCTGGCCCACCCTGTCGCCGCGACCCTTCTGGCCGTTCGCAACGGCCTGCTGATCGCGTTGCCGATCAGCTGCTGGCAATGGCTCGGCCGGACCGCTCCGCCATCCGAGGCGTGAGCGACGCGCCGGCCCACAAGGGCGTTGTTCGGATCCGAACATCGAACAGGTGACCGAGAAATCTGGTGCCCTCGTTGGCGGTCGCCTTCGACATCCCCTGCAGCCGTCCGGCGAACCGGAACGGGACCTCGACCACACGGGCTTCGGGATGGGTGGCCAGGAGTTCGATCAGGATCTTGAAACCGTCGGGACACAACCGGCTCAGATCGATCGAGCCGAGGTCGAGAGCGAAAAACCCCGAGAGTGGGTCGGCGACCCGGCCCACCCGCCTGGGGAACATCGACCGGGCCACCCGGGCGGCAGCTCGAGACAGCAGCCACCGGGTCGGCGTCAGGCCGTGGCCGTCGGAACCGCCGGGGATCCGCCGGCTGGCCACCGCCAGCGATGTCCGACCGTCGATGCAGGCCACCAGACGACCGACGTCGGCGGCGGGATGCTGCAGATCGCCGTCCATCACCACCGCCACCGTCCCGGAAGCTCGGGCGAGACCGTCGACGACGGCGCCGCTCAGACCGCCCCACCGCTCGGACTTGGGCCGGTGGATCAGCCTCACGCTCACCGGAGGCCGTTCGGAATCGACCGCCAGCTCGCCCCGCTCAAGGGCACGGGCCATCCGGCGGATGGCGGCCGGTGTTTCGTCGTCGCTGTCGTCGACGTAGAGGATCTCGATCCGCCGACCGGCCAGCACCCGATCGTTCTCCGTGGTGGCAAGCAGGAGACGCACGAACGGTTCGATGTTGGGCTGCTCGTGGCGGGTCGGCACGACGACGGTCACGGTGTCGGAACGGAGATCACCGCGGATGCGAGGGGCGACCGACTGGCGAGGGCTGAAGGTGAGCATGGCCAGTGCCACTGCGGCCGCGGCCAGCCGAGACGAGCTGCTCGTGTCGAGCAGCACCAGGCCGAGCTGGGGACCGATCGGCGGGACGACGAACATGGCCGCGGCGCAGAGGGCGACGAGACCCCGGTTGCGGGCTCCGGCGGTCGACGCTGCGAGCAGCACGAGCCCCCAGGTCAGGTACCAGGGTTGGGTTGTCGGATGGAGGAACGCCCACAGCAGGAGGCTCCAGGCCAGTGCGGTCGGCCAGCTCTGGCGATCGCGGAGCAGCAGTACGGCGGTCACGGCGAGGGCGGCCAGGAGCCCGAGCAGACGGGCACCGCCGACGACGAGATCGCCGTCGAGCCCGGTGAGAAGCGACAGCCCGCCACCGAAGACCCGGGTGATGCTCAGGTAGGCGTCGACCGGCTGGGTGTCGGCGATCGCCTCCACCCAACCCCAGCCCCAGCCGGTGAGCCGGCCGGCGACGGTCATGACGACGATCGCCTCCAGTCCGGCGAAGGCAACTCGGCCCCAGTGTCGTAGCCGTCCGTCGGCTCCGGCCGCCCAGTGCCAGCCGAGAAAGGGGACGGCCAGAAGCGCCGGGATCTTGATGACCGCGGCGAAGGCACACAGGGCGATGCCGAGGTGGACGAGCGGCCCACGACGACGGCCGATGGCGACGCCTCCGACCAGGAACGCCAGCATGATGGCCTCGTTGTGGGCTCCCGACACGAGATGCAGAAGCACCAGGGGGTTGGCAATGGCCAGTATGAGCGCATCGGTGGGATCGCGGCCGAGGCCGCGTGAGAGATCGAAGACGGCCAGCGCCGTCACGGCGAGGCCGAGCACGGCCAGAACGCGGAATCCGAAAACGGCGGCGACGACGTGGTCGCCCGTCAGCTCCGACACGGCGCTGGAGAGGGCCACGAAGACCGGGCCGTAGAGCACGGGAGACTCCCAGTGCAGCGGATCGACCGGCGCCAGTACGGGATCGCCGGACCCGAGTTCGGCCGGACCGTCGTCGTAGACGTCGTATCCCTGATCGGCGAG
>JBPEXC010000055.1:0-8073 GCA_052032035.1 Acidimicrobiales bacterium
CTCGAGGCGGGGGTCGACCGCAGTCAGATCAGCAACGACTTCGGCGGCAAGGCCGGCCTGATCGACGAGATCCTCGACTACTGCCTGAGTCCCACGGCATGGCTCTCCGGCGGTGAGGACGGCTTGCTGGCCAATCGGGCCAAGGGTCTGTTCAGCGCCGCGGGCCTCGAGATCACCGAGTACCTCTACGAGGTCGGCCTGATCGACGAGGAGTTGGTGCGCACCGAGCGGCGGATCTACGTCCAGATGGCGATCTGGGGCATGGGCGCCGACGACCCGACGATCCGGGGGAAGATCCGCGGGCTCTACGAGTTCTACGACGAGGTCCACCTGGAGCTGTCGCGCTTCATCCTCGCCAACGTGGAGGCCAAGGGCTACCAGCTCAAGGAGGGCCTGACCCTCGAGGAGCTGGTCGTCGTGTGCACAGCGGTGGCCGAGGGGCTGGCGATCCGCCACTCGGTCTACCCGGAGTCGGCGCCCGACGGCCTCAGCGGGCGGGCGTTCATCGCCCTGTTCGAGGCGATGGTCGAGCCCAAGGGCGCCGGCGGCAAGCTCGGCGACACCTTCCGCTCCTACGGCCTCTGACCCCGCCCCCGCCAGCCCGCCGACCCCTGCGGGTGCGGGTGTTGGGGGATTGGGTCAGTGAGGCGGCGTGTGGGGCCGTGTGAGCCACCCAATCCCGTTGCGCAGTAAGGCACTCGGGGATTGGGTCAGTGAGGCGGCCTGTGGGGCCGTGTGGGCCACCCAATCCCGTGGCGGGTGCGGGTGTTGGGGATTAGGTCAGTGAGGTGGCGTGTGGGGTCGTGTGAGCCACCCAATCCCGTGGCGCAGTGGAGCCCTCCGGGATTGGGTCAGTGAGGCGGCCTGTGGGGCCGTGTGAGGCACCCAATCCCGGACGGGCGCAAGCGAGAGGGCGAGAGCGCGCTCAGTTGGCGTGGAGGGCCTCGTTGAGGCCCTGCCACGACGCGCCCTCGCGCTCCTTGGCGACGACGGCGCCGGTCTCGGAGTCGCGCAGGAACAGCAGGCCGCTGGCGCCCGAGAGGTCACGGCCGCGCACGACCGACCCGTCGGGCATCGTGACCCGGGTGCCCCCGGTGACGTACAGCCCGGCTTCGACGATGCAGTTGTCGCCCAGGCTGATGCCGACGCCGGAGTTGGCTCCGAGAAGGCAGTTCTCGCCGAGCGAGATCGTCTCGGTGCCGCCACCGGACAGGGTTCCCATGATCGAGGCGCCGCCGCCGACGTCGGAGCCGTTGCCGACCACCACGCCGGCCGAGATCCGGCCCTCCACCATCGACGACCCGAGCGTGCCGGCGTTGAAGTTGCAGAAGCCCTCGTGCATCACGGTCGTGCCCTCGGCCAGGTGGGCGCCCAGGCGCACCCGGTTGCCGTCCGCGATGCGCACGCCGGAGGGGATCACGTAGTCGACCATCGCCGGGAACTTGTCGATCAGGCGCACCTCGACATGCTGCCCCTTGGCCTGCTGGGCCAGCTTGGCGGTGGCGAACCCCTCGACCTCGAAGGGGCCGAGGTTGGTCCACACACAGTTGGTGAGCACCCCGAAGATGCCATCCATCACGATCCCGTGCGGCTGCACGACCCGATGGCTGAGCAGGTGGAGTCGGAGGTAGCCGTCGATCGGGTCGGTCGGCGCGTCGCCGGGGTCGGCGATGAACGCCGCCACCAGTTGCCGGGTGCCGCCGGCGGCCGGGGCCTCGACGACGTCGCGCAGGGCCCGCCAGGCCCCGAGGTTGGGGTGGGGGACCGGCACCGACTCCGCCGGTGCCAACAGGTCGATCGCAGCGTCGAGCTGGGCGGGGTCGAGCTGGTAGGTGGCCGAGCCGGCGGTGTGGCCGATCGCCGTGGCGAGGGCGACGGCGACGAGGGCGTGGGAGTCGTCGTTGACCACCGGGTAGAAGACGTCGAGGATTGCGCCCGACGGTCCGACCGTCGCCACGCCGACGCCGTGGTAGGCGGGAGCCTCGTAGCCATCGAGGGCCGCTTCCATCTCGGCCCGGAGGGTGTGGAGGTCGTCGACGGTGGCGAGGGTCTCGGGCATGGGGTGCTCCTGGTCTGCGATGCGGGTCGTCCGAGACGCTAACGGATCGACCGGGGCGAACCGCCGAATTCGGACCTGCGTCCGAACCGGGCTGGGCCCCGTGCTCGCGCTAGGTTGGCGGCCGTGACCCTTCCGATGTTCAACCCCTCGGAGGATCCCGGCCCCTCGTTCACCGGGCTGCTGTCGAAGCTGGATCTCGACCCGTCGTATCGGGTCGACGCCGCGCTTCGCCGGTCGCTCGCCGAGGCGGGATCGTCCTCGCTCGAGATCACGCACGGCACCACGGTCGTGGCGTGCCGGTTCGCCGACGGTGTCGTGATCGCAGGCGACCGCCGCGCCACCGCAGGCAACCTGATCTCGCACCGCACCATGCAGAAGGTCTTCCCGGCCGATCGCTGGTCGGGGGTGGCGATCGCCGGCGCCGCGGGACCCGCCATCGAGATGGTGAAGCTGTTCCAGCTCCAGCTCGAGCACTACGAGAAGGTGGAGGGCCACGCCCTCTCCCTCGAGGGCAAGGCCAACCAGCTGTCGCAGATGGTGCGTTCCCACCTGCCCGCCGCCATGCAGGGCATGGTCGTCGTGCCGATCTTCGCCGGGTTCGACCGGCTCCGCGAGCGGGGCCGCCTCTTCGCCTACGACGTGACCGGCGGCCGTTACGAGGAGGAGGACTACGTCGCCTCCGGGTCGGGCAGCCTGCACGCCCGCACCGTGATCAAGCTCGGCCGAGCCGGCGGACTCGACCGCGATGCCACCGTCGACCTGCTGATCCGGTCGCTCTTCGTCGCCGCCGACGACGATTCGGCCACCGGCGGCCCGGACTCGATGCGCGGTATCTACCCGATCGTCGCCACGATCACCGCCGATGGCTACGCCGAGGTGCCCGAGGGCGAGGTCGCCCAGCGGTTCGCCTCGATCGTCGCCGAGTACATCGACCCCGACGACGGCACCACGCCCGACATCACCACCGGAGGAGGTTCGGTATGAGCATGCCGTTCTATGTCGCACCCGAGCAGGTGATGAAGGACCGGGCCGACTACGCCCAGAAGGGCATCGCCCGCGGTCGCAGCCTGCTCACCCTGGAGTTCGACGGCGGCATCGTGCTCTGCGCGGAGAACCCGTCCCGGAACCTGCGCAAGATCTCCGAGATCTACGACCGCATCGCCTTCGCCGGGGTCGGCAAGTACAACGAATACGACCAGCTGCGGATCGCCGGGATCCGCCACGCCGACACCAAGGGCTACACCTACTCGCGCGACGACGTCGACGCCCAGGCCCTCGCCAACCAGTACGCCCAGATCCTCGGCCAGATCTTCACCCACGAGATGAAGCCGCTCGAGGTCGAGATCCTCGTCGTCGCCGTCGGTCACGAGGCCGAGGGCAACCGTCAGTTCCACATCCGCTACGACGGATCGGTCACCGACGAGTACGGGTTCGCCGCCCTCGGCGGCGACGCCGAAGCGATCCGCGAGCGACTCGGCGCGGTCGAGCGCGACGGCCTCGACCTCACCGGTGCGGTGAAGGCAGCGGTCGCCGCCCTCGCCGGACCCGATCGCACCCTCGACGCCGACGCGCTCGAGATCGCCGTGCTCGACCGACGCGACACCGGGCGCTGTTTCCGGCGCCTCGAGAACGGCGAGATCACCGCTGCGCTCGGCGCCTGAGCGTGCGACCCCCGCACCCTCGGGAGCGAACCCGTGTCGCGGTGTGGCCTCGGCTAGGTTGACCGACGTGGAGCAACGGCGTATCTACGGCATCGAGACCGAGTACGGGGTGACCTGCACCCTGCGAGGGCAGCGTCGCCTCAGCCCCGACGAGGTGGCCCGCTACCTGTTCCGGCGCGTCGTGTCGTGGGGTCGCTCCTCCAACGTCTTCCTCGTCAACGGGGCCCGGCTCTACCTCGACGTCGGCTCCCACCCCGAGTACGCCACCGCCGAGTGCGACTCGATCGGTCAGGTCGTGGTGCACGACAAGGCGGGGGAGCGGATCCTCGAGCAGCTGCTCGACTCCGCCGAGGATCGTCTGCGCGACGAGGGCATCCGCGGCGTCATCCACCTGTTCAAGAACAACACCGACTCGGCCGGCAACTCCTACGGCTGCCACGAGAACTACCTGACCTACCGCGACGACGACACCAGTCACTACAGCGAGGTCCTCATCCCGTTCCTGGTGTCGCGCCAGATCTACGCCGGCGCCGGCAAGGTGTTGCAGACGGCGCGGGGCGCGATGTTCGCCGTCTCCCAACGAGCGGAGCACATCTAGGAGGGCGTGTCGTCGGCGACGACACGCAGCCGCCCGATCATCAACACCCGCGACGAGCCCCACGCCGACGCCGAGCACTTCCGCCGCCTCCACGTGATCGTCGGCGACTCGAACATGAGCGAGTACACGACCTACCTCAAGGTCGGCGCCATGGCGGTGCTGCTGCGCATGGTCGAGGATCCGTCGTGCGTGTTGCGCGACATGACGCTCGAGAACCCGATCCGGGCCATCCGTGAGATCAGCCACGACCTGACGATGACCCGCAAGGTCCGGCTCGCCAACGGTCGTGAGGCCTCGGCGCTCGAGATCCAGAGCGAGTACCTCAACCGGGCGCTGCGCTACGCCGAGGTGAAGGGCCTGCCCGACGACGAGATGAAGGCGCTCCACATGTGGGAGCACGTGATGACCCATCTCGAACAGGACCCGTTCAAGCTCGATCGCGAGCTCGACTGGGTGATCAAGCACAACCTCGTCGAGTCCTACCGGGCCAAACACGATCTGCCCCTGTCCGACGCTCGGGTGCAGCTCATCGACCTGCAGTACCACGACATCCGGCGCGACCGTGGCCTGTTCTACAAGCTGCAGAACCGCGACATGGTCGAGCGGACGCTGGCCGACGACGAGATGCTCGAGGCCGTCGAGGTGCCGCCCCAGACGACCCGGGCCAAGCTGCGGGGCGAGTTCATCGCCAAGGCCAAGGAACGCAAGCGCGACTACACCGTCGACTGGGTGCACCTGAAGCTCAACGATCAGGCCCAGCGCACGGTGTTGTGCAAGGACCCGTTCCGCTACGAGGACGATCGGGTGGCCAAGCTCATCGAGAGCCTGTGAGCAAGCTCGAACGGCTGCTCAACCTGACCGCGGTCCTGCTCGACGCCCAGCGTCCCCTCACCGCCGAGATCATCCAGGACCGGGTGCCCGGCTACCCACCGCCCGGCCCGTCGTTCCGCCGCGCCTTCGAGCGTGACAAGGACGACCTGCGGGTGCTCGGCGTGCCGATCCGGGTCGAGCGCGTCCCCGGCACCGACCCACCGATCGACGGCTACCGGATCCCGCCCGACGAGTACTACCTGGCGGACCCGGGCCTCGACGCCGAGGAACTGGCCGCCCTCCACCTCGCGTCGATGGCGGTGCGCCTCGAAGGCCTCGGCGAGGCCGAGGGGCTCTGGAAGCTCGGCGGTCAGGAGGACGTACCGGTCCCGCCCGAGGCGGTGGCCAGCCTGCCCGGCGACCCCAACCTCGTGCCGATGTTCGGCGCGATCGCCCAGCGGGTGTCGGTGCGCTTCACCTATCGGGGTGAGGAACGCCACGTGCAGCCGTGGCGGCTCGACTTCCAGCGCGGCCGCTGGTACCTGAGCGGCTTCGATCTCGGCCGCGAGGGTGAGCGCAACTTCCGCCTCGACCGCATCGAGGGCGACGTGGCGGTCGAACACGAGGGCGACGCGTTCGAGCGCCCCGACACCGACCGGCCTGGGCGCACCCGTCAGGGATGGGAGCTCGGCGACGACGCCCCGGTGCTCGTCGACCTGCTCGTCGACGCCGAGCGGGTCGAGTTCGCGCGCCGCCACTTCGACGAGACGGTCGCCTCGCGCTCCCACCCGTCGGGCGGCACCGTGTTCGTGGTGCCGGTCGTGAACGAGGACGCCTTCCGGGGCTTCGTGCTCGGGTTCCTCGAACACGCGGAGATCCTCGCCCCCGCCCCGGTTCGGTCCCGCATGGTCGACTGGCTCGACGCGATCGCCGACGGCGAGGCCGCGACCGTTGGGAGCGAGGGCTGATGGCGATCAAGGCCACCGCCGCCGACCGCCTCCGTCGCCTCCTGGCGATCGTGCCCTGGATCGTCGCCAACCCCGGTGTGGAGGTGGCGACCGTCGCGAAGCGCTTCGGGTTGACCGAGAAGGAGTTGGTGAAGGACCTCGACGTCGTGTGGATGGTCGGCCTCCCGCCCTACACGCCCGACGCCCTCGTCGAGGTCCAGCTCGACGACGGACGCGTGTGGATCCACTACGCCGACTTCTTCGAGCGACCCCTGCGGCTCACCCCGGCGCAGGGGCTCGCGCTCCTCGCCGCCAGCGACGCGCTGCTCTCGGTGCCCGGCACCGACGACGACGGCCCGCTGGCCCGAGCGCTGGCGAAGCTCGCCGAATCGATGGGCGTCGACGCCGACCAGACGATCGAGGTCGACCTCGGCGCGGCCGAGGCCGGCCACCTCGACGCGTTGCGCCGTGCCGCAGCCGAGGGGACCGAGGTCGAGATCGCCTACTACTCCTACGGGCGCGACGAGCGCACCGACCGGCGCATCGCCCCGTGGCGGGTGTCGGCCGACGGGGGCGCCTGGTACGTGCAGGGCTGGTGCCATCTCGCCGGCGGCGAGCGCCTGTTCCGTGTCGATCGGATCGAGGCGCTCACCGAGACCGGCGAACCGTCGAGCGAACGTCCGCCGGACGACGACGAGGCGGGCGTCTTCCACCCCGGGAGCGACGATCCGACGGTCGACCTGCGGCTGTCACCAGCCGCCCGCTGGGTGGCCGAGGCATATCCGTGCGAGGTGGTCGACGACACCGCCGACGGGTTGACCGTTCGGCTCGTCGTGACGGCCGAGGCCTGGTTGGAGCGGCTCCTGCTCCGGTTGGGACCCGACGGTCGGGTGATCGCTGCGCAAGGGCTCGACGATGCAACCGACATAGGTCAAGCTGCCGCCTCTCGTATCCGGGATCGGTACGCCAGCTAGCCTGCGCGGCGTGAAGGCCGAGGACGACGACTGGGTGGCGGAAGCCCTCGCGCAGGCGTTCTTCGACGCCGACCCGTCGTTGTCGGCGCCGGTCGCCGAGGCTCCCGAACAGCCCGTCGCACCGACACCGGCCCCCGAGCCGCCGCCCGAGCGCACGACGGCCCCCAACATCTTCCTGCCCGAACCGGTGCCCGAGCCGGAGCCGCTGCCGGAACCCGAGCCAGCCCCGGCACCCGAGCCGCAGCCCGAGCCGCAGGCGGCGGCCGCCGAGACCGGGCGGGAGCCGGCCGAAGAACCGCTCGAGGAGGAGCCGGCGGGCACCCGCCGCCGACGCGTCCTGCTCGAGTGGCTGGGCGTCGTCGTGGTCGCAGCCCTCCTCGCCGTCGTGCTCCGGACCTACGTCGTGCACGCCCATCGCATCGAGTCGGGCTCGATGGAGGCCACCCTCGAATCGTCCGACCGCGTCCTGGTCAATCGCCTCAGTTACCGGCTCCACGGCGTCGAGCGGGGCGACGTCGTCGTGTTCGAGCACGATCTGGACGACACCGACACCGATCACCTGATCAAGCGGGTGTTGGCTCTGGGCGGCGAGACGATCGAGGGGGTCGACGGCGAGATCTACGTCGACGGCCTCCGGGTCGACGAGTCCGCCTATCTCGGCGTCGAGGGGTCGACCGAGCCGTTCGAGGCGGTCGAGGTGCCCGAGGGCCACGTGTTCGTGCTGGGCGACCATCGCGACGACTCGCTCGACAGCCGCGTCTTCGGACCGATCCCCGAGGACGAGATCACCGGCCGGGCGTTCGTGATCTACTGGCCGCTCAACCGCCTCGGTCAGTTGTAACCCCGCTCAGAGATCGTCGATCGCCGGGGTGTCGTCCGGGCCGACCCCCAGCCAGACTGCGTAGAACACACGACCCCGAGTGGCGAGCTCGGCGGCCAGGTCGGCGAGGACCCGGGACAGCGTCGACGCCGTGCCGGGGTCGCTGTCGACCAGCGTGTCGGCGCCCTCGACGAGGAGCGCCGA
>JBPEXC010000056.1:0-9040 GCA_052032035.1 Acidimicrobiales bacterium
GGTGATGCCGGGCGGCGCCGTCGAGGTCGAGGTCACCGACGACACGGTCCACCTCACCGGCCCCGCCACCTACGTGGCCGACATCGCCGTGCCGTCGGCCGGCCAGGGAGGCACCGATGGGTGAGAAACTGCGGCTCGGCGCCGATCCGAGCGACGACGAACTGGCCCGCTGGGAGGCCGAGGACGGCGACCTGTGGGGTGGAGAGGGTTCCGACGACGACGAGACCCACCGCGGCGCGTTCGGCGAGTTCGGCCGCGACGCCCTCGACAACGAGGCCGGCTTCCTCGACCGCTCGTTCCGTGAGCGCATCATCGCCGTCGGGATGACCTACGGCGGCGACGAGGTCGACACCGAAGCCTCGCTCGACGAACTCGAACTCCTCGTCGACACCGCCGGCGCCGACGTGATGCGTCGGGTCGTCCAGCGACGCGAGCGCCCCGACCCGGCCACCTTCGTCGGACGCGGCAAGGTCGACGAGATCAAGGAGGCAGCCCTCGCCGTCGACGCCGACACCGTCGTCTTCGACGACGAGCTCACCCCGGCCCAGCAGTTCAACCTCGAGCGCATCCTCGAGCGCACGGCGCTGGACCGCACCGCCGTGATCCTCGACATCTTCGCCCAGCACGCCACCTCGACCGAGGGCAAGACCCAGGTCGAGTTGGCCCAGCTGCGCTACATGCTGCCGCGGCTGCGCGGCAAGAAGAGCTTCTCCCAGCAGGGCGGCGGCATCGGCACCCGAGGCCCCGGCGAGACCCAGCTCGAGGTCGATCGACGCAAGCTCGTGCGCCGCATCCACAAGCTCGAACGCGACCTGGCCTCCATCTCCGCTCGCCGCGACAACCAACGAAAAGCGCGTCACCGCTCGCCCTACAAGACCGTGTCGATCGTCGGCTACACCAACGCCGGCAAGTCGACGCTGCTGCGCAAGCTCACCGGCGCCGACGTGCTGGTCGAGGACCGGCTGTTCGCCACCCTCGATCCCACCACCCGCAAGTTCCAGATGCCCGGCGGCGAGCAGATCCTGCTCACCGACACCGTCGGCTTCGTCAAGAAGCTGCCCCACCAACTCGTCGAGGCGTTCAAGTCGACCCTCGAGGTGGCGGCGTCGGCCGACCTGTTGGTCCACGTCGTCGACGGCGCCGGCCCGGATCCGAAGGGCCACATCGACGCCGTGCGCGAGGTGCTCACCGAGATCGGGGCGATCGACATTCCCGAACTGCTGGTGTTCAACAAGGCCGACAAGGTCGGACCCGACGGCGAGGTCGGCGTCGTCGAGCGACTCGTGCGCCAACATCCCGGCTCGGTCGGGGTCTCCGCCGTGACGGGCGACGGCGTCGAGGACGTGCTCGACGCGATCAGCGGTGCGCTGCGGGCCGACACCAAGGTCTTCGAACTCTTCGTGCCCTGGGACCGGGGTGACGCCATCGCCGCGGCCCATCGTGAGGGCGAGGTGCAGACCGAGACCACCGGCGAGAAGGGCATGACGATGGTCGTGCGGCTCGAGCCTGCATCGGCCAAGCGGATGGCGGAGTTCATCACCGCCGAGCTGGCATCCTGATCCCGTGGAGCCGTTCGTACCCCCTCCGTATCCCTACGACCGTCTCGATCCGTTGAAGGCGATCGCGGCGGACCACGAGGGCGGCATCGTCGACCTGTCGATCGGGTCGCCGTGCGACGCCCCGCCCGCCGCCGTCATCGACGCCCTCGGCCGGTCCGGAACCGAACGGTCCTACCCGCCCTCGATCGGCACCCCGGCGTTCCGCACCGCGGCCGCCGACTGGCTGAACCGCCTCGTCGGCACCGACCTCGGCCCCGGCGACGTGCGGGCCACGATCGGCTCCAAGGAGGTCGTCGCCGGCATGCCGCACTGGCTGCGCCTGCGTCGCCCCGACCTCGACACCGTGCTCTACCCGGCGATCAGCTACCCGAGCTACGCGATGGGAGCCACCCTCGCCGGCTGTCGCGCGGTCGCCGTGCCCGTCGACGACGAGTGGCGCATCGACCTGTCGGCCATCGACCCGGCAGACGCCGCCCGCGCGCTGTGCCTGTGGGTCAACACCCCCGGCAACCCGGCCGGCGGTCTCGACGACCTCGAAGCGGCCGCCGCCTGGGGACGGGCCAACGGGGTGCCGGTGCTCAGCGACGAGTGCTACATCGAGTTCACCTGGGACGGGCCGCCCCGATCGATCCTCGAGCACGGCCTCGACGGGGTCCTCGCCGTCCACTCGCTCTCCAAGCGCTCCAACCTGGCCGGGGCCCGGGCCGGCTTCTACGCCGGCGACGCCGAGCTGCTCCACTACCTGGGCGAGGTGCGCAAGCACGCCGGCTTCATGCCGCCCGGCCCGGTCCAGGCCGCCGCGATCGCCGCGTTCGGCGACCAGGCCCACGTCGAGGAGCAGAAGGACCGCTACCGCGTCCGGCTCGAGCGCATGCAGCGGCTGTTGGCCGAACTCGGCGTCGAGGTCGATCTGCCCGGCGGCGGCTTCTACCTGTGGGCACCCGCCCCCGACGGCGACGCATGGGCCCTCACCGAGCGCCTCGCTCGCGACGCCGGCGTGCTCGTCAGCCCCGGCGAGTTCTACGGCGACCAGGGAGCGGGCCACGTCCGGGTGGCCGTCGTCCAGCCCGACGACGTGCTCGACCTCGCCTTCACCCGCCTCGGCCTCACCTGACGACCGCCCTTCCCCCGTCGGACGCGCCCTGCTGCCGACTCTGGCGACGCTCAGTCCCGAATATGGCACTGAGCGCAACGAGACGAACCGACTCGACGGGTGGTCGCTCCCTCGACCGCCTGACGAAAGGCTCAGCGGCTGGTCTCGAGGGCGCGGCGCAGGACGTAGCGTTGAGGCTTGCCCGACGCCGTGCGTGGGAGCTCCTCCATCACCCGCACCTCTCGGGGCACGAGGTGGGCGGCCAGTCCCCGTCGGACCCACGCCCGGAGTTCGGGCAGCAGCCGGTCGAGATCGTCGAGCCGGGTCGGCACGACGAACGCCACCAACACGTGCCCCCTCGCCGCGTCGGGGCGACCCACCACCACGCACTCCGCGACGCCGTCGTGGCGTTCGAGGTGTTCCTCGACCTCGGTCGGGCCGACCCGGTAGCCGGAGGTGACCACCACGTCGTCGGCCCGAGCCTCGAACCACAGCCGCCCCTCGGCGTCCTCGGTCGCCAGGTCGCCGGTGGGGTACCAGCCATCGCCGACGGTCGTCGGTGGCGTCGCCGAACCGTCGGGGCCGAGGTAACCGGCGAAGTAGCCGAGCGCCGAGTCGTGCTGGTGGACGGCGAGGCGGCCGAGCTCGCCGACGATCGGCTGGTCGTCGGCGTCGAGTACCGCGACCCGGAACCCGGGGAGGGCGGTGCCGAACGAGCCGGGGGCGGTCGGACGGTCGAGGCCGTGATGGTTGCCGGCGACCATGCCGAGCTCCGACTGGCCGTAGTGGTCGAACAGGGGGGCGCCGGTGCGGCGTTCGAACTCGATCGCGACCCGGGCCGGGAGGTGCTCACCCGCGCTCGACGCCACCCGCAGCGAGCCCGGCCGCAGGTGGGGCAGCATCGCCCGGAACGCCGTCGGCGCCGCCATCAGGTTGGTGATTCCCTCCGCCTCGCACAGGTCGGCGGCGGCCACCGGATCGAAGGGGTCCTGCACGAAGCGGATCGTGTGGCCGAGCAGCATCGGGCCGAGCACCCCGCAGAACAGGCCGTAGGCCCAGCCCGGGTCGGCCAGGCACCACAGTCGGTCGTCGGGCCGGAGGTCGACCGACCACAGCGTGTAGGCCCGGAACGCAGCGAGGGCCCGCAACGGCACCTCGACCGCCTTCGGCGGCCCGGCCGTGCCCGAGGTGAACAGGACGATGAACGGCGCGTCGGCGTCGAGCAGTGGCTCGGTCTCTCGGGGTGCAGTCTCGGGCACCTCCGTCGCACCGGGGGCATCGACGTCCAACACCGGGACGCCGATGTCGGCGGGCAGGCGGTTCGCGGTGCGGGCGTCGGTGACGACGAGGTCGGCCAACGCCGCGTCGAGGCGGGTGGCGATCGCCGCCGGGCCGAACGCGGTGAACAGCGGCACGACCACCCCACCGCACCGCCACACGGCGAACAGGGTGTGGAGCAGTTCGGGCCGCCGGGGCAGCAGCACCGCCACCCGGGAGCCGAGCGTCACCCCACGCTCGGCGAAGGTGGCGGCCAACCCAGCGCTCGCCGCATCGAGGTCGCCGACGGTGAACTCGGCGCGCCGCCGCCCGTGGTGCCACACGAGGGCGACCCGGTCGGCCGGATGACGGGTGAGGGCTTCGACCGCGGCGTTGAAGCCGGTCGACGGGTCGCCGGCCAGGGCGGCGAACTGTTCGGCTGCGGCCGCGGTGCCCTCCACGCCGGTCGACGTTAGCGCCGCCCCCAGCGGCGAAGATGGGGCCGTGGTCCCCGACGACGCCGCCATCCTCTCCGACCTGCCGGCACTGCGGCGCTTCGTCGCCGTCGCCGAGGCCGGCGGGTTCACCGCCGCATCGCGTCAGCTCGGGTTGACCGTCAACCAGGTGAGTCGGGCCGTCCAGCGCCTCGAGGACACCGTCGGCGTCGCCCTGCTCCACCGCACCACCCGCTCGGTGTCGCTCACGGCGGACGGCGAGCGGCTGCTCGCCCCGGCCCGGCGGGTGCTGGCCGCGGTCGCCGAGGCCGAGGCCGCGCTGCGGGTCGCGCCCAGCGACCTGAGCGGCCGACTCCGGGTGGCGATGCCCTCCACCGTCGCGGTGGCCGGCGTGCTCGAACCGCTCGGTCGTTGGATCGCCGACCACCCCGAGCTCCGTCTCGACGTGACGGTCAGCGACGAACCGCTCGACGTCGTGGCCGCCGGTCTCGACGTCCAGCTCCGCTTCTCGATCCCCAGCCGCCCCGACGTCCTGTTCCGGCGGGTCGCCACCTTCACCGCCGGGCTCGCCGCCCACCCCTCCTATCTCGAGCGGCGGGGCCCGGTCACCGACCCGGCCGATCTCGCCGACCACGACTGTCTGAGATTCCTCGCCGACGGGCCAGAGGAGACGTGGTCGCTGGTGCCGGCCGACGGCGGCTACCGCCGCGACGTCACCGTCGGCGGACGCTTCTCGTGCGACAGCGGCCTGGCGCTGCGCGAAGCCCTGCTCGCGGGACTCGGCATCGGTCCACGTCCGCCTGGGGTGGCCCCGACCGACCGTGCCGCAACGACCGAGCTCGTCGACGTGTTGCCGGGGTGGACGTTCGAGCCGCGCCCGCTGTGGGCGGTCCAGCCGCCGCTCCATCGTCGACAGGCCGCCGTGGCCCCGTTCCTCGCCGAGTGCGCGGCGGTGCTCGATCAGCTGTCGGACTGACAGGCGTCGTCTGCACGGTCCCGCTCGACACGTATTTAGCACGACCGAGGATTGTGACGACCTGCGCCACAGTGTTTCTCCCAATGTGGCTCTACACAGGAGAAAGCCGAACTCCTAGGGTCGATCTGTGACCGGCGTCGCAAGGGAGCGGGGCCGCTGATCAGGGGAGCTCTGCACATGACGATCGACATGACCACCGAGATCGCGCTCGACGGCGCCACCGACCTCGACGCCGAACGGGTCGGCTGGATCCGCGACCGACTCGCCGCCGACGTGGCGGCGGGACGCTACGACGGCATCGCCGTCATGGTCGGTCACCGGGGCCGGCTCGTGTTGGCCGAGGCGGCCGGCCTCGCCAACCGCGAGACGTCGGCGCCGATGCACGCCGACTCGGTGGCGATCTGCTTCTCGACCGGCAAGCAGTTCGTCAACACCCTCGTGCTCCGAGCGGTCGAGAAGGGGCTGCTCGGCCTCCACCAGCCGATCGTCGAGGTGCTGCCCGAGTTCGCCAACCGGGGCAAGGAGGGCATCACCCTCACCCACCTGCTCACCCACACCTCGGGCATCTGCACCGGGCTGCCCCCGGTCGAGCCCGAAGTGATGCTGTCGATCGACGGTCTCACCGCCTGGGCCGCGGCGTCCCGCCCGGAGAACCGACCCGGCGAACGGGTCTGCTACTCGGCGATCGTCGCCCACGCGATCCTCGCCTCCCTCCTCCTCGCCGTCGACGGCGACGGCCGTACCTTCGCCCGGTACCTCGACGACGAACTGTTCGCCCCGCTCGGGATGACCCGCACCAGTCTCGGCGTCGCCGACCACCTGCGCGACGAATTCAACCCCCTCACCACCCGCTACACCCGCTCGGGCATGTTCCATGCCGAGGAGGTCGAGGCCGTCGGCGCCGCCACCACCGTGCCCGGCGCCGAGATCCCGGCGGGCGGCTACGTCACCACCGCTGCCGACCTCCATCGCTTCGCCACGATGCTCGCCGGCGGGGGAGCGACCGCCGACGGCGCCCGGATCGTGTCGCCGGCGATGCTCGAGTTCGCGTCGGCCAACCGCACCGGCGACGTGCCCAACGATCTGCTCGACTACTCCCTGCAGATGCGGCGCTGGTCGGCGTGGCCCGGCGCCATCGGCCTCGGCTACTTCGTCGGCATCGGCGGCATCACCCCCGGGCCCCTGCCCAACCTCGGCCGACCCGGCACCTTCGGCGGCTGGGGCTCGGGCACCTCGTGTTTCTGGGTCGACCCCACCCGCGAACTCAGCTTCGCGATGTTGACCGTCGGCTCGATGGAGGACACCGAGCACATCGAGCGGACCCGGGCCCTCGGCGACACCGTCATCGCCGCCCTTCCGGCCGACGCGTGAAGGGCGCCACCCCCGTGCGCTCCCACGACTCCCTCACCGGCGCCGCCGCCCGCGCCGAACAGCTCGCCGCCCTCGACGGGTCGCCCGACACCGGGTTCAACGCCGCCACCGAGGCGCTGTTCCGCCACCCCGCCGACCGCACCGCGCTGATCTGGCAGTCCGGCGACGAACGCCGTGAGCTCAGCTACGGCGAACTCGGCGACCACGCGCGGATGATGGCGGCGGTGCTCACCGCCCACGGTGTCGGGCCCGGCACCCGGGTGGCGGTGCTGTTGCCCAAGCGTCCCGAACTGGCGGCCACGCTGTTCGGCGCCTGGTCGCTCGGCGCCACCGTCGTGCCGCTGTTCACGGCGTTCGGGCCCGAGGCGATCGCCACCCGGGTCGGGTCGTCGGCGGCGGCGCTGATCGTCACCGAGACCGCGCTCCTCGATCGGCTCCCCGCGGAGCGGCCGACCGTGCTCGATGTCGACGCCCTGCCGTCGGTGACCGAGGCCGCACCCGAACCGGTGGCGCACGGCGCCGCCGACCCGTTCATCTGCATCTACACCTCGGGCACGACCGGCGCACCGAAGGGTGTGCTCGTGCCCCTGGTCGGGCTCGCCGCCTTCCGGGCCTACCTCGACTACTCGGTCGACCTGCGGCCCGACGACAGGCTGTGGAACATGGCCGATCCGGGCTGGGCGTACGGCCTCTACTGCGGGATCCTCGGCCCGATGGTGATGGGCCAGACGATCCGTTGGCTCCAGGAACCCTTCGACCCGGTCCGAGCCGCTGCGTTCGCCCGGGCCGAGGGCATCACCAACCTCATGTCGGCCCCCACCGCCCACCGGGCGCTCGCCCCCCACCTCGACGGCGTCCCGATCCGGGTGGCGTCGAGCGCCGGCGAGCCCCTGTCGACCGACGTGGCCGACGCGTTCCGGGCGGTGACCGGCGCCCCCCTCCACGACCAGTACGGCCAGTCGGAGCTCGGCATGGTCGCCGGCAACCACCACGGCCTCGCCCACGAGGTGCGACCCGGCACGATGGGCGTGCCGCTGCCGGGCTTCGAGCTCGCCGTGCTCGACGACGACGGGACGGCGGTCGTCGGCGAACCCGGCCAGCTCGCCGTGGCGCTCGACGCCAGCCCGCTCAACTTCTTCGCCGGCTACCACGGCGGCGTCGGCGCCGACCGGGTGAACGCAGCGGGCTGGTACCTCACCGGCGACGTCGTCGAACACCACGCCGATGGGACCTTCCAGTTCGCGTCGCGCAGCGACGACGTCATCCTCACCGCCGGCTATCGGGTGGGGCCCTCCGAGATCGAGGATCCCCTGCTGCGTCACCCCGCCGTCGCCGACTGCGCGGTGGTGGGGCGCCCCGACGAACAACGGGGGGAGATCATCGTCGCCTGTGTGGTGCCGACCGACCCGGAGGTCGACCGCGACCGGCTCCTGATCGACCTGCGGACCCACATCAAGCGCGAGGTGGCCGCCCACCTCGCGCCCCGCGACGTCGTGCTGGTCGACGAGATCCCGCGCACCCCGAGCGGCAAGGCGCAGCGGTTCAAGCTGCGGGCCTGATCAGCCGGGCGTGACCCGCAGGACGCGGTCGTTGCCGCCGCCGTCGCTGGTCGAGACCAACAGCGACCCGTCGGCGGCGGCGTGCACGGCCCGGAGCCGGCTGTCGGTGCCGCCGTCGACGGTGTCGAGCAGGAGGCGCTCGCCGAGGAAGCGGCCCTCGGGGGAGAAGAAGAGCAGCCACAGGTTGCGGTCCTTGAGGGTCGCGACCGCGAGGCCGCCCTGCCACGAGCCCCACGAACCGTCGAGCCAGTCGGCGCCGGACACGGCGATCGTCGGGAACCCCGAGGCCCACGCCGGCGGCGCCGTGGTGATGCCGGCGGCGCTCATCGGCACGCTCTGGTCATAGCCGGGCACCGGGTCCCAGCCGGCGTTGCCGCCCTCGACGAGGCGGGTGATCTCGTCGTCGCGATCGGGCCCGTGCTCTGCCGCCCACATCGTGCCGTCGGCCCGCTCGGCCAGACCCTGGACGTTGCGATGACCGCTCGAGAACACCGTGACCTCGTCGGTGGCGAGGTCGACGGCGAGCACCTTGCCGCCGAACGATGTCGGGTCCTGGGGTGTGGACCCGACCGCGGCGTCGCCGGTGCCGACGAAGAGGGTGCCGTTCGAGTCGACCGTCAGCTGGCAGCCGGTGTGGATGCCGTTGGTGACCGGGATGTCGGTGACGACGGGGTCGCCGACCCGAGCCGCACTCGTCGCATCGGCGGCGAGCTGCCAGCGCACCACCCGCACGCTGTCGGTCGGGGCGTGGCCCTGGCAGATGTAGAACT
>JBPEXC010000057.1:0-3707 GCA_052032035.1 Acidimicrobiales bacterium
CAGTCGACCTCGATCCGCACGACCAGGGGGTCGGCCGTGGGGGTGACGTCGAACCGGTCGACCCGCACCGGGCGGGCCTCACGCTCGATCTCCTTGCCCTCGCGGGCGAGTTCGTGGAGCCGCTTGCCGTCGACCTTGATCGCCGACACCATCGGCGGCACCTGCTCGATGTCGCCGAGGAAGGTCGCGGCGGCGGCCGTCACCTCCTCGGGGGTGGGTGCCATCTCGTGGGTGGCGGTCACCTCGCCGGCGGCGTCGAGCGTGGAGGTCTCGGTGCCGAACACCACCTCGCCCTCGTAGCTCTTGTCGGTGCCGGTGACGAACTGGAGCAGCTTGGTGCCCCGCCCGACGCCGAGGACGAGCACACCCGTGGCATCGGGGTCGAGGGTGCCGGCGTGACCGACCTTGCGGGTGCCGAGCGCCTTGCGGGCCACGTCGACCACGTCGTGGCTGGTCATGCCGGCGGGTTTGTCGATCACCAGCGACCCCGACACGCCGGAGTCGTTGCGACGCCGACCCACCTACTCGTCCTCGCTGTCGCCGTCGGTGCTGTCGCCGTCGGTGCCGTCGCCGTCGGTGCCGTCGTCACCGAGCGGGCCGAGATCGGCGAGGATCGAGTCGATGCGAGCGCCCGACCGCACGGCCGGGTCGAAGGTGAACACCGCCTCGGGGGTCTTGCGGAGCCGGGCCTGGTCCGCGATCGCGCGCTGCACCGGCTTGCGGTGCTCGGCGAGAGCCTCGAGGATCTCGGCGTCGTCGTCGGGCTCGGAGCCCAGCACCGAGATGAAGATCTCGGCCACGTTGAGGTCGCTGTCGACCTCGACGCCGGTGATCGTCAGGAACCCGAGCTCGTCGTCGTCGGCGCGCTCGAAGTAGTCGCCGACGATCTCGGTGAGCAGGGCGTTGAGTCGGGCCGTGCGGGGGAACCGCCGGGTGGGGGCGGCGCCCCGACCCTTGCGGCGACCGCTCGAACGTGATCCAGCCATGGGCATGCCCCCTTCTGGGACGACTCGGTCAGGGATTGCAGGAGGGGCGGGAGCGCCCCCGGATCAGGTCCGGGGGATCTCGCGCTCCTCGTAGGTCTCGATGACGTCGCCTTCCTTGAGGTCCTGGAAGTCGGTGAGGCCGATGCCGCACTCGAAGCCGGCGGCGACCTCGGCCACGTCGTCCTTGAAGCGCCGCAGCGACTGGATGGCGCCCTTCCAGATGATCGTGCCGTCGCGCAGGAAGCGGACCTTGGAACCACGGGAGATCTTGCCGTTCTGCACCATGCAACCGGCGATCGAGCCGATCCGGGGCACCTTGAAGATCTCGCGCACCTCGGCTTCGCCGGTGACGACCTCTTCGAACTCGGGGGCGAGAAGGCCGAGCATGGCGTTCTCGATGTCCTCGATCAGCTTGTAGATGATCTCGTAGTTGCGGATCTCGACCTTCTCGGCCTCGGCCAGCTCACGGGCCTTGCGGTCCGGGCGGACGTTGAAGCCGATGATCGTGGCGTTGGACGTGGAGGCGAGCAGGACGTCGTTCTCGGTGATGCCGCCGACGCCGCGGGACACGAACGACAGCTTGACGTCGTCGCGCTCCAGCTTGCGGAGGGAGTCGGTGACCGCCTCGAGCGAACCGTTGACGTCGGCCTTGACGATGAGGTTGAGCGTCGCCGCCTCACCGGCCTGGATCTGCTGGAAGATGTCCTCGAGCTTGGCGCCACCGGAGGTGACGGCCGCGTCGCGACCGAGGCTGGCGAGACGCTGCCAGTGCTCCCGGGTGTCGGCCACCTTCTGGGCGACCTTCTCGTTGGGAGCGGCCACGAAGGCCCGACCGGCGTCGGCGACGTCGCTGAGACCGAGCACCTGCACCGGGGTGGAGGGACCGGCTTCCTTGACGTTCTCGCCGTGGTCGTTGATCAGGGCACGCACACGGCCCCAGGCGGCGCCGGTGACCACGGGGTCGCCGACCGACAGGGTGCCGCGCTCGACCAGCACGGTGGCGACGGGGCCCCGGCCGATGTCGAGGTGGGACTCGAGCACGGTGCCGGCCGAGCGACCCTCGGGCGTGGCCCGCAGGTCCTCGATCTCGGCGACCAGCACGAGCTGCTCGAGCAGGTCGTCGACGCCCTCGCCGGTCATGGCCGACAGCGGGACGTAGATCGTGTCGCCCGACCACTGCTCCGGCACCAACTCGCGCTCGGCGAGCTGGGACATGATGCGGTCGGGATCGGCGCCCTCGCGGTCCATCTTGTTGATGGCGACGATGATCGGCACCTCGGCGGCCCGAGCGTGGTCGAGCGCCTCGATCGTCTGGGGCATCACGCCGTCGTCGGCGGCGACGACGAGCACGACGATGTCGGTGGCGTCGGCACCGCGAGCACGCATGGCGGTGAACGCCTCGTGGCCCGGGGTGTCGAGGAAGGTGAGGACGTGGCCGTCCTTGGTCACCTGGTAGGCACCGATGTGCTGGGTGATGCCGCCGGCCTCACCCTCCACCACGTTGGCGGAACGGATGCGGTCGAGCAGGAGGGTCTTGCCGTGGTCGACGTGACCCATGACGGTGATCACCGGCGGCCGGTTGGGCCACGTCTGGTAGATCTCCTCGTCGTCCTCGTCGTCGAAGTCGAGCTCCTTGCGCAGCTCGACCTCCTGCTCCTCACCCGGGTCGACGAGTCGGATCTCGGCGCCGACGTCGGCGGCGAAGAGCTCGATCATCTCGTCGCTGAGCGACTGGGTGGCGGTGACCATCTCACCGTTGGTGAGCAGGAACCGGACGACGTCGGCGACGGTGCGGTTCAGCTTCGGACCGAGGTCCTGGGCGGTCGACGCACGCTCGATGACGACCGTGCCCTCGGGCACGGGTGCGTCTTCGGCCGTGTAGGTCGGCACGTCCATCGGCGTGAGTTCTTCGCGGTTGCGACGACGCCGGGTCTTGCGGCGCGGACGACCACGGTTGGGGCCGCCACCGGGACGACCGCCACCGCCGGGACGGCCTCCGCCGCCACCGCCGGGACCACCGCGACCGGGGAAGCCACCGCCGCCGGGGCCTCCGCCACCGGGACCGCGGTAGCCACCGCCGCCGCCACCACCGGGACGACCACCGGGGCCGCCCGAGGGACGCGGACGTCCACCGCCGGGAGGTGGCGGGATCGGCTTGCCCGACGAGGTGCGGGGCGGGCCGGGAGGCGGCGGGATCGGCTTGCCGGTCGGCGTGCGGGGCGGACCGGGGGGCGGCACGGGCGCGCCCGGCGGCGGCGTGGGCGCGCCGGGCTTCTTCTCGGCGGCAGGCGCAGCGGCGTCGGCCGCCTTCTCGGCGGCCGGAGCCGGAGCATCGGCCGGCGTCTCGGCTGCGGGAGCCGGCGCCTCGGGGGCAGCGGCCGGGGCCTCGGCGGCGGGAGCCACCGGCGCGGGCGGCGCGGCGGGAGCCTCGGGGGCGGGGGCCGGCGTCTCGGCAGCCGGGGCCACCGGCGCGGGCGGCGCGGGAGGCGGCGGCGTGGCCGGTGCGACGGGTTCGGGGGCGCGGACCGTGGCCGGGGGCGGCGGGATCGGCGCGGGCGGCTTCGACGAGACGACCCGGTCGTTCGTCGGCGGCTTCGGCGCCGACCCGGGGGCGGGCGCCGCCTTCTTCTTGGCCTTCGGCTTCGGCTTCGAGGAGACGACGGCGGGCGCGTCGTCGGCGCTGTCGGCCTTCGGCTTCTCTTCTGGGGCCGCTTCTTCCGG
>JBPEXC010000058.1:0-1778 GCA_052032035.1 Acidimicrobiales bacterium
CCAGGGATTGCCCGGGGGGTCACATGATCAGGGCTTCTCGTACCGTCTCGCGCCTTGTCGCACCGGTGGCCGCAGTCGTGGCGCTCCTCATCCTGTGGGAGCTCGCCACCCGCATCTTCGCCATCCGCGCCATCGCCCTGCCGCGCCCGAGCGATGTGCTCGCCGCGATCGCCGCCGACCCCGAGTTCTTCGCCTCGAACACGTGGGTCACGCTTGCCGAGGCCATGCTCGGGTTGATCATCGGGTTCGCAGCCGCAGCCGTCGCCGCCTCGCTCATGGCCCACAGCTCGCTGGTGGAGCGGCTGACGTGGCCCGGCATCATCATCCTCCAATCGACGCCGATCGTCGTGCTGGCCCCGATCCTGTTGATCTGGTTCGGGTTCGGGATCTGGCCGAAGGCGCTGATCGTGGCCCTCTTCGTGTTCGTGCCGTTCACCACCAACATGCTCACCGGTCTGCGGTCGGTCGACCAGGACCTTCTCAACGTCGCGGGGTCGGTCCGTGCCTCGACGTTCGAGGTCTACCGCCGCCTACGTGTTCCCCACGCCCTCGCCGACACGTTCGCCGCCGCCCGGATCTGCGTGTCGTTGTCGCTGGTCGGCGCGGTGATCAGCGAGTTCTACGGCGGTTCGACATCGGGCCTCGGCTACCAGTTCCGGCGGGCGCTCGTGAGCATCAATCCCGACATCGCCTGGGCCTGCATCGTCATCCTCGCCGGCTTCGGGATCATCGGAACCTTCGCCGTACTGGCTTTGGAAAGCCGGGTGCTGCACTGGCATCCGGCGTACAGGAGAGAGAATCCATGACATTCCCCAACCGTGCGCCGCAACCCCGACATTCCGGGCGCCGGGCGCACAGAACGAAGGTGGGGCTGGTGGCGGTGATCGCAGTGGCCATGTGGCTGCTGGCCGCCGCCTGCGGCGACGATGCCTCCGATGACGCCGCCGGGGCCGATCCGTGCGAGCGCAACGGCGCGGTCGGCACGATCACCGTGGTGACCGGGTTCGACTTCGCCGCCTCCCCCGGCATTCTCGATCCGATCGTGGCCGAGGCCGAGGGCTACTACGACGAGCTGTGCCTCGATGTGGAGATCCAGCCCGGATTCGCCCCGCAGAACCACACACTGGTGGCGTCCGGCGAGGCCCAGTTCGCGAACGCCGGGTCGTTCGGCGAGGTGGTGAAGGCCAACGTCGACGGCGACGCCGGACTGGTGGCGGTCGCCCACTACGGCAAGACGGCCATCGAGGCGCTCGTCGTGCCCGCCGACTCCGACATCGACACCCTCGACGACCTGTCGGGCAAGGTCGTTGGCATCAAGGGCGACCTCCCGTTCTCGCTGCAGACGATGCTCGGCGAGGCCGGCGTCGAGCGGTCGAGTTTCGACGAGCTGCTGCTCGACACCTTCGATCCCCTGGCCGGGTTCGAACTCGGCATCGATGCCCTGCCCGTCTACAAGAGCAACGAGTCGATACAACTCGACAATGCCGGGTTCGAGTACCGGACATTCGATCCGTTGGACGCCGACGTGCCCTCGTCGTTCGGCCTGCTGGTCGTCGGCGAGGACTTCCTGGCCGAACATCCCGAGGTCGTCAGCGACTTCATGCGGGCCTCACTGCGAGGCATGCAGTTCTCGATCGACAATCCGGACGCCGCCGTACAACACGCCCTCGATCGGATCGCCGGCAGCGAGGGTTCGTTCCTCGGCGACTTCACCGAGATTCCGCGCTGGCAGGTCGAGCGGGACCTGGTCGTGTCGCTCACCCCGGAGGGTGAGGGCT
>JBPEXC010000059.1:0-2556 GCA_052032035.1 Acidimicrobiales bacterium
TGGTCGCCGCACACGAAGAGGCCCTGGCCGAGATCGACCCGACGCTTGGGCGAGAACGGGGGCGACTGGTCGGGCTGCCCGTGGGGGATCACGTCGGTGCGCAGCACCCGCCAGTCGGCGACCTGACGGCCCCAGATCCCGGCCAGCTGCCGCCTCGCGGCCTCCGCCGCATCGGGCGCCTCCCGTCCCGGGACCGCAGCCACGATCAGCGCGTCGTCGCCCGTCAGCGCGGGGTCGACGCGGTACTCGGGAGCGACGTTGGTCATCACCGCGAGGTTGCGCACGGGCCCGTCGCTCACACCGTCGAGCACGATCGCCGCACCGTCGATCGGCGCCCGCGGCGCCCGGAACCAGACCGCCGACGCCGGGCGTGACCGCCGAGCGGGAAGACCGAGGAGCCGGGCGGCCGCTGGGCCCTCGGTGGCGACCACCACGGCCGCCGCAGCCAGCTGCTCCCCCGACCCGAGGGTCACACGTCCGGGCTCGACGGCGACCGCTGCGTGTCCCAGTCGCACGGTCCCGGGTCGGAGACGGGCTGCCAGCTGGGCGGGCAGGGCCTGCATGCCCTCGGCCGGCACGGCGGCGTCGCCGATCGCGAGGGCCCGGAAGATCGTGTCGAACATCCGACGGCTGGTCGAGAGCTCGGTGTCGAGCTGGATCCCACCGACGAGGGGACGCAGGAAGCGCTCGACCATCTCGGGTCCGAACCCGGCCGCGTCGAGCGCGGCACGGGTCGACACGTCCTCACCTCGCAGCAGGGCGGGGGTGTCGGTCCGCCGCAGGTGGAGGCCGAGGCGAGCGAGTCGGGCCTTGTCGAGCAGGGATCCCAACGGGGCCGTCGCCGTCGACAGCAGGTCGCCGGGCCGCCGCAACGGGTCGCTGACGCGGTGGAGGCCCCGGCCGTCCCACACGAGGGCACCCGGATCGAACCGCCGGAGGTCGAGGGCGTCGAGGTCGACCTGGGTGGCCAGTTCCGGGTAGGAGGTGAGCAGGATCTGGAAGCCACGGTCGAGTCGGAAGCCGGCGACGACGTCGCTGCGGACCCGTCCGCCGACGCCGTCGCCGGCCTCGACCACGACGACCGACCGACCGGCCGCCTGGGCGGTGACCGCCACCGACAACCCGGCCAGGCCCGCCCCGATCACGAGCACGTCGAGCGCACCGGATCGAGGCTCGGGAGGAAGGTCGACCGGCGGAGGCGTCATGGGCCGATTCTCGCAGGTCGGGGCCACCTGACGCCGTACCGAACGGGCCGAACGACCCATTTCCGATGAGCCCTCCTCTCCACGGCCTCAAGGCCGGTCGCAGCCCCTCCGATGCTCAGGTCGATGAGCGCGTCGGAACCGACCCGCGGAGCGGCCGAGCAGAGCTGGTCGCGCGCGCCCGGGATGGCCCGGGCGCTCCGGGTCGCGTCGTGGCTCCTGCCGATCGTCTTCGCCTGGCTGGCCGTTCGCGGTGTCAGCCGCTGGTTCTGGCACCCCGAGGGCTGGGCCGGCATGGCGGTCTGGCTCGTCCAGGCCATCGTGGTGGCGGCGACGGTGTCGTTCGCCGCCGAACGGGTGGCCCGCCATCTCCTGCCCCTCGCCGCCCTGTTCGAGGTGTCGCTGGTCTTCCCCGACACGGCGCCGTCCCGCTTCTCCACGGCACTGCGGGCAGGCACGGTCAAGAAGCTGGCAGCGCGCGAGGGCGTCGGCCCCGGCCCACTCGGCGACGACGCCAACTCGACCGCCGTGGCCGCCCTCGAGATGGTCACCGCCGTCGGTGATCACGACCGCCGCACCCGGGGCCACACCGAACGGGTGCGGGCCTACGCCGACCTGATCGCAGTCGAGCTGGGCCTCGACGACGACGACCGGGCCAAGCTGGCGTGGGGCGTGCTCCTCCACGACCTCGGCAAGATCACCGTGCCGTCCGAGATCCTCAACAAGAGCGAGAAGCTCACCGACGACGAGTGGCAGCAGCTGCGCAACCATCCGGCTGCCGCCGTCGAGCTGCTGGCGCCGTTGCAGGACTGGCTCGGGCCGTGGCTGCTGGCCGCACCCGAGCACCACGAACGATGGGACGGCACCGGCTACCCCCGCGGACTCGCCGGGCACGACATCTCACTCGCCGGCCGCATCTGCGCCGTCGCCGACGCCTACGACGTCATCACCTCCACCCGGTCCTACAAGGTGCCGATGAGCGCCGAGGCGGCCCGTGCCGAGCTCGTGCGCTGCGCCGGCACCCAGTTCGACCCCGAGGTCGTGCGGGCCTTCCTCAACGCCGGCCTCGGGCACCGCTTCTCCGGCGGGCCCCTGGCCTGGCTGGCCGAGGTGCCCACCGTCGGCCAGATCGGCTCGGTCGTCACCACCGGCGGCACCGCCGTGTCGGGCGCCGTGTCGGCCGGCGCCTCCGCCTTCCTGATCGGCGCCACCTCGGTGTTGACCGGCGTCGACGCCGCCCCGCCCGAACAGCTCGCCTTCGACTCGATCGACGTGGTCGCCGACTCGGCCGAGCGGGTCGTGGTTCCCGAACCGATCACCACGACCACGACCGTGGTCGTCGAGACCTCGACGC
>JBPEXC010000006.1:0-14244 GCA_052032035.1 Acidimicrobiales bacterium
CGTCTACTTCCAGGGCCACGCGGCGCCGGGCGTCTACGCCCGCGCCTACCTCGAGGGGAGACTGAGCGAGGACCAACTCGACCACTTCCGGCAGGAGGTCGACGGCAACGGGCTGTCGAGCTATCCCCACCCGAGGCTCATGCCCGATTTCTGGGAGTACCCGACGGTCTCGATGGGGCTGGCACCGATCAACTCGATCTATCACGCCCGGTTCCTCCGGTACCTCTCGGACCGGCGCATCGAAGACACTTCCCGCACGCGCGTCTGGGCCTTTCTCGGCGACGGCGAGACCGACGAGCCCGAAACCCTCGGGGCGATCTCTCTCGCCGCCCGGCACGGCCTCGACAACCTCACCTGGGTGATCAACTGCAACCTACAGAGGCTCGACGGCCCGGTGCGGGGCAACGGCAAGATCATCCAGGAGCTCGAGGCCGTTTTCCGGGGCGCCGGGTGGAACGTCATCAAGGTGATCCACGGGAGCCGCTGGGATGAGCTGCTCCTCAAGGACGTCGACGGCGTCCTGCTCCACAAGATGAACACCACCGTCGACGGCGAGTTCCAGCGCTACGCCGTCGAGTCCGGCGCCTACATCCGCGAGCACTTCTTCGGCCCCGACCCCCGCCTCCGCAAGCTGGTCGAGCACCTGAGCGACGACGAGCTCCGCAACCTGCCCCGTGGCGGCCACGACTACCAGAAGGTCTTCGCCGCCTACAAGGCTGCGGTCGAGCACAAGGGTCAGCCGACGGTCATCCTCGCCAAGACGGTGAAGGGTTGGACGCTCGGCGAGGGCTTCGAGGGCCGCAACGCCACCCACCAGATCAAGAAGATGACGAAGAAGCAGCTGCTCGAGCTGCGCGACCGTCTCTACCTCCACGACGAGATCCCCGAGGACTCCCTCGACGACGGCGTGCCGCCCTACTACCGGCCGGCCCCCGACTCGCCGGAGTTCCAGTACATGATGGGTCGCCGCAAGGCCCTCGACGGCCCGATGCCCACCCGCAGCACCGAGGTGCGGCGCTCCCTGTCGATGCCGTCCGACGCCCCGTTCACCACCTTCTTCGAGGGGTCCGGCGGCCGAGCGGTCAGCACCACGATGGCCTTCACCTCGATGCTGCGTGAGCTGATGCGCGAGGAGGGCTTCGGCCCCCGCGTCGTGCCGATCATCCCGGACGAGGCCCGCACCTTCGGCATGGACTCGATGTTCCGAGAGTTCGAGATCTACGCCCCGTTCGGCCAGAAGTACGAGCCGGTCGACCACGAGCTGCTGCTGTCCTACACCGAGGACTCCGACGGTCAGATCCTCGAGGAGGGCATCACCGAGGCCGGCTCGATGGCGTCGTGGACCGCGGCGGCCACCAGCTACGCCCACCAGGGCGTGCCGATGGTGCCGTTCTACACCTTCTATTCGATGTTCGGCTTCCAGCGGATCGGCGACCTGGCCTGGGCCGCCGCCGACTCCCGGGCCCGCGGCTTCCTGCTCGGCGCCACCGCCGGGCGCACGACCCTGATGGGCGAGGGCCTCCAGCACCAGGACGGCCACAGCCTCCTGCTCGCCTCGACGATCCCGGCGTGCCAGGCCTACGACCCCGCCTTCGCCTACGAGCTGGCGATCATCATCCGCGACGGCCTGCAGCGCATGTACGTCGACAACGAGGACATCTTCTACTACCTCACGCTCTACAACGAGAACTACGAGCAGCCGGCCATGCCCGAGGGCTGTGAGCAGGGCATCCTCGATGGCCTCTACAAGTTCTCCGACGGCCCGGACGGGCCGGGGCTCAAGGCCACGATCCTCTTCAGCGGCACCGGCCAGGGGCCGGCCCGCGAGGCGCAGACCGAGCTGGCCGAGCGGTGGGGCGTGAGCGCCGAGCTGTGGAGCGTCACCAACTACAAGCGGTTGCGCGAGGAAGCGCTCGACGCCGAGCGTCACAACCGGCTCCGCCCCGACGCCGAGTGGCGGACCCCGATCGTCACCTCGGCGCTCGAGGCCTCGACCGGCCCGATCGTGGCGGTCAGCGACTTCCAGCGGTCCGTGCCCGAGCAGGTCGCCCGGTTCGTGCCCCGCCGCTTCACCGCCCTCGGCACCGACGGGATGGGCCGCTCCGACACCCGCGAAGCGCTCCGCGCCTACTTCGAGATCGACATGCCCCACGTCGTGCTCGCCGTGCTCGAGCAGCTCGCCTACGACGGTGCGGTCGACCGCAGCGTGTTGGGCGAGGCGATCGCCCACTACGGCATCGACACCAGCGGCGACGCCCCCTGGGTGATCGACGGCCGCTGACCGATCCGACGACGAGGGGTCGCTCCGGCCGACTGGGCCGGGCGGCCCCTTGTTCGCGCGTCGCTGGACATGACCGACCTCACACCCTTACAGTGTCAGGAGCCGCCTGACCCTGGAAGGGACCGCCGCCATGACCGTCACCGATCCGAGCCCGACCGGTCGCACCGATGCCGACATCATCGGTCGCGACGACGCCAACGACATCGACGCCATCCTCTCGCTCACCAACACCGAGCGCGATGCCACGATCCTCCAGGTCAAGAACAACGCCGACACCATCTACACCTGGGACTACGAGAAGGGCGCCCGGCCCCGGCTGAACAAGCTCTACGAGAAGGCCAAGCACTCGATGTGGGACGGCGAGACCGACCTCGACTGGTCGACCGACGTCGACCTCGAGCAGATGGTCAGTCATCTCCAGCTCGTGTCCGACGTGCAGAACCAGTCGATGTTCCGCTACGCCCAGGAGCCCGGCAGCGCGCTCGCCAACTTCGGCCAGAAGGAGTGGGACGACCTCGCTCGCGAGTCGCTCACCTGGCAGCTCAGCCAGTTCCTCCACGGTGAGCAGGGGGCCCTCGTCGCCACCGCCAAGATCGTCGAGACGGTGCCGTGGATCGACGCCAAGTACTACGCGTCGACCCAGGTGATGGACGAGGCCCGCCACGTCGAGGTCTTCGCCAAGTACCTCGACACCAAGATCGGCGACCACTACCCGATCAACGTCCACCTCCAGCAGCTCCTCGACGACGTGATCGAGGACTCCCGCTGGGACATGACCTACCTCGGCATGCAGATCATGATCGAGGGCCTCGCGCTCGCCGCCTTCGGGTTCCTCCACCAGATGACCGACGAGCCCCTTCTCAAGAAGCTGCTCCGCTACGTGATGAGCGACGAGGCCCGCCACGTCGCCTTCGGGGTGCTGAGCCTCCAGGAGTACTACGAGCACCTCAGCCTGGCCGAGATCCAGGAGCGGCAGGAGTTCGCCTTCGAGGCCGCGCTCCGGATGCGCGACCGGTTCCTGCGCCAGGAGGTGTGGCACAGGATGGGTGTCGACGACATGCGCGGCGTGATCCAGTGCCAGCTCGACGCTCCGCCGGAGGAGAAGGAGTTCCAGCGACTCCTGTTCTCCAAGATCGTGCCCAACTGCAAGAAGCTCGGCCTCCTCGACGCCGGCGAGGGCTGGCTGCGGACCAAGTTCACCGAGATCGGCGTGATCGAGTTCGAGAACCTCGAGTCGACCGACACCGAGTACGCCGACTTCGCGCTCGCCGGCGACTGACGCCGCCGATCGCCCAACGGCCGGGAGCGTCGCCGTTGCACCGCATCCCCCTCAGGAGTTGCGGCGGCGCTCCAGCCATCCGAGCAGCACGGCGATGGCCCTCGGGTCGTGGCGCAGCTGGTGCCCGGCCCCCGGGATGATGCGCAGGTCGGCACCGCCGTGGGCGTCGGCGATCGACCGGCCGTCGAACTGCGGGACCGCCTCGTCGTCGGTGCCGTGGAGCACGAGCAGCGGGCGGTCGGCCAGCGCCTCGGCTGCTGCCGAGGGGCGGATCGTGCGGACGTCGTCCTTCCACGCCTCGAGGTCGATGTCGGCGTCGTCCACCTCGCCGATCGCCCCGGCGTAGCGACACTGCGCCACCAGCTCCTCGGGCCGTCGGATCCAGTCGAGGAAGTCGGCCGGGGTCCCCGCCACCGCCACGCCGGCCACCTCGTCGTCGGCGGCGGCGACGGTGAGCGCCAGCGCGCCGCCGGTGCCGAACCCGACCAGGTACTCGCCGGCCACGCCCCGGACCTCGCGCAGCTTGCGCAGCCCGGCTCGGGCATCGTCCACCCAGCCCCGCATCGAGAACGCGCCGGTCGACGAGCCACAGCCACGGAAGCGGACGCTGAGGGCGACCCACCCCATCTCCAGCGCGACGCGCTCACACAGCTCCGACAGGTCGGCGCCGACGTGGGACGCCGGCACGGCCCCGCTCGGGAAGCCGTGCAACAGGAGCACGCCCGGCGCCCGCGACGCGCCGGACGGCAGCGCGAGGTGCGCTTCGAGCTCCACCCCGTCACTCGACGGGATCGTGATCGCTTCGGCCATGGTCGTC
Source organism: Acidimicrobiales bacterium (assembly GCA_052032035.1). GTDB lineage: Bacteria > Actinomycetota > Acidimicrobiia > Acidimicrobiales > SZUA-35 > JAWSVN01. Next base: position 4,378 of record JBPEXC010000006.1, read on the forward strand.
GGGCTCGCTGGGTCGGATGCCGGGAGGGTCGGCGGCTCGGGCGACGAGATCGTCGGCCCCGAGCAGGCGATCAGGCCGCCCCGGGCCCGGTGTAGGGCCGGTAGCCCCGGTTGCGGGCCTCGTCGAGCGTGTCGGGCCCGAAGCACAGGAACCGCTTCGACGCCATCAGTTCCTCGATGAGCGGCGCCGCCTCGTCGGTGAGCTCGTCGACGTCGTAGACCACGAAGGTCCGCTTGTCGCCGACGAAACGGTTGTGGTGAAACTGAATCGGACGCTCCATCGGGTCGGATCGTAGCCAACCGGCGCCACAACGACGAACCGCAGCGACCCGGAGGGCCGCTGCGGTCCGCAGAAAATACTGGAGTGTGAATCCACGTCGTCACCCCGCACGGCCTGAGGAACCGTGGGATCGGGATGCAAGGGCGGGACGGTTCCCACCGGAGGATTCACCGGTGGCTGGCGGGTATTCACCGCCGGCCTCCAGCCGGCCGTCAGTGGCCAGCCACCTCCAAGGTCCCAAAAGTTTGACTGTTCAGTTGGACCACCTCCTTCCTCTTGGTGGTCACAGTGTGACACACCGCGAGCCGGCCCGCCGCCGAATTTCGTGGGTGGAACGGCCCGTTCTGCGCAACCGGTCGGTCAGTCCGCGTCACCCTCGTCCGGCGGTCGCAGGCCCGGCCGTTCGGTGGGCCGGTCGAGCATCGGGAACGACGCCAGGTCCTGCTCCACGATGTCGGGCTCCTCGATGTGGATCGCCCCCATCACCTGCAGGTAGGCGGTGTGGGCCTCGATGACGGCGGCAGCGTGGGCGGGGTCGACGTCGAGGCCGGTGATGTCGGCCCGTTCCATCACGTAGCCGAGCGCATCGAACTCCTCGAACACGATCGGCCCCTCGTCGGTGCCCTCGGGGGCCCAGTGGTAGGCCTGGAGCCACTCGAGGTGGAGGCGGAGCACGCGGCGGACGTCGTCGTAGCTGAGCACCGACGACACCGACACCGGGATCGCCTCGGCCACGAAGTTGATCGCCTCGTGCACGTCGACGACGGTCTGCGCCGGCGACGACCGGGTCTTGCCGACGGCGTCGCCCACGAACAACAACCCGATCACGACCACGGCGATCACGGCGACGGCGATGAGGAGGACGGCCAGCACGTCCCCAACCTATCGCCGCGCCGAAAACGGCGACGAGACGGGGGCGAACCCCCGTCTCGTCTGCGGTTGTCAGAAGCCGTGTCGGCTCAGAGACCGTGCTGGCTCAGAGACCGTGCTGGCTCAGAGACCGATGCGCTGGGCGAGCAGCTCGCGGTGGTACGCGGGGTCGCCGAACATCAGCTCGGAGCTCTTGGCCCGCTTGAAGTAGAGGTGGGCCGGGTGCTCCCAGGTGAAGCCGATGCCGCCGTGGATCTGGATGTTCTCGGCGGTGGCGTGGAAGTAGGCCTCGGAGCAGTAGGCCTTGGCCAGGCTGGCGGTGGCGGGGAGCTCGTCGTTCATCTCGGCGGCGCACCACAGGCCGTAGTAGGCGGCCGACTTGGCCGACTCGACCTCGAGCAGCATGTCGGCGCACTTGTGCTTGATGGCCTGGAACGAGCCGATCGGGCGACCGAACTGCACGCGGTCCTTGGCGTACTGCACAGCCATGTCGAGCACGAACTGGGCGCCACCGACCTGCTCGGCGGCCAGCGCGATGGCGGCGAGGTCGAGCACGGTGGAGAGGGTGTCCCAGCCGCCGCCGTCGGTGCCGATCAGGGTGCCCTGGGCGCCGTCGAGCTCGATCTTGGCCTGCTTGCGGGTCTGGTCCATCGTCGACAGGGCGGTGGCGGTGACGCCACCGGCCGACGGGTCGACTGCGTAGAGGCTGGTGCCGGCCGAACTCTTGGCGGCGACGATCAGCAGGTTGGCGACGTGGCCGTCGAGCACGAAGCTCTTGGTGCCGGTGATCTTGCCGTCGGCGTCAGCGGTGGCGGTGACGGCCGACTCGTCCCACTTGCCGTTCTCCTCGGTGTAGGCGAGGGTCGCGATGGTCTCGCCCGAGGCGATGCCGGGGAGGTGGGCCTTCTTGGCGGCGTCGTCGCCGGAGTGGAGCAGCGCCAGCGACGCGAGCACGCCGGAGAAGAACGGGGCGCACAGGAGGCGACGACCCATCTCCTCGAGGACCACGCCGAGCTCGACGAAGGTGAAGCCCTGACCGCCGAATTCCTCGGGGATGATGAGGCTCTGGAGGCCCATCTGCTCGGCCATCTGCTTCCAGACGGCGTCGTCGTATCCCTTCTCGGTCTCCATGAGCTCACGCACGGCCGTCTCCGAGGACTTGTCGTCCATGAACGAGCGGACGAACTCCCGGAGCTGTTCCTGTTCCTCAGTGAAAGCAAAGTTCATGCCGGGCATCGAATCATGGGGGCGGCGCATGCTACAAATCGAGGTGTGTCCACGCGTGCTACACCCTCAGACGCAACGCCTCCGCCGCCACGACTCCCGACGGTCGGCGTCCGCCAGCTCCGCAACCAGGTCGCTGCCGTGCTGCGGCGGGCCGGCGCAGGCGAACGCATCGTCGTCACCGCGGATGGCGCCCCGGTGGCTCAGCTCGGCCCCCTCGAACCCGACCGCACGGGTGTGACCCTGTGGGACCTGGCCGGCGCGGGGCTGGTCGAACCACCCCGCCGCCCGGACCGCCCGGACGAGCCGACCCCGATCACTCCCCCGGCCGATGTGCGCATCGATCGCCTGCTCGACGCGGCGCGCCGACGGTGAGCGTGAGTCGTTGAAGGTGAAGTTGTTGGAGGCGACAGCGTGACCCAGATCGTCTACCTCGACCCGTCGGCGCTGCTCCGCCGGTATCTGGCCGACCGGTTCCGTCCCCAGGTGCTGGAGGTGATGGCGGGTGCCGAGCACTGGGTGTGTTCGGCGTTGGGCAAGGCCGAGCTCGAACTCGCCCTCCAGGAAGCCGCCACTTCGCCCACGGCGGGCCAAGCCTCGTGGGCGGCCGTGCGCGACGACTGGGAGGCCCTGTGGGAGGTGCCGGTCGACGGCCGCTGCCTCTCGTCGGCCGCCGGCATCGCGGCCCGGTTCGGCCTCGGCCTGTCCGACGCCATCCACGTCGCCGCCGCGTCGCGCCTGCCACCCGGCAGCGGGTTCTGCACCTTCTCCTTCGCCCAGATCCCCGCGGCCGAGGCCCAGGGCCTCGTCATCGTGCCCGAATAGGAGCTAGAGATCGCTGAGCGACTCGTCAGGCCATCCATCGGCGGTCTCACACTTGGTCAGTGGCCTCAGCCAGCGCTGTTCCAGTTCCGCCGGGTCCCGACGATCCAGCGCCGGGCGCGAACCGGGGCCTCGCCGGCCCCTCAGTCGGCCGGGCCGACTGGTGCCGAAGGCCAGCGTCGGCGTGCCGCCATGACCCCGACGACTCCACCGGCGATGGTGCCGATCGGCAGGAGCACGAGCAGGGCCGCGATCAGCGCTCCCGCCTCGCCCTCGGGATCGGGCTCGACGAAGAGGTTGAAGACGACCAGCACGACCAACTGGACGGCGACGAACCCGATGAAGGCCCCTGCGACCAGGGCCCCAGCGAGGAGGAGCGTGCGCACGGGCGGAACGGTAGTGCGTGAGGCCGGACGCGTACGCTCAGCCGGCTCGGTCGAAGTGTTGCCAGTCCTTGAGCGAACGCCAGACGCCGCCCCAGCGCCAGCCCTCGAGGGCGAAGGCCTCGGTGACGACATCGCCGCTGCGGATGATGCCGGGGTGGTGGCGGGTGCGGTCGACCCAGTCGACCCCGGCGGGCGGCAGCACCGTCTCGCCCCGCAGGTAGGGGTTGATCAGCGGGTTGATGTCGACCGCCCGCCCGTAGGCGTGGTTCGACCAACCGGACCCGCCGGTGACGGGCCGGCAGTTGAACGCCGAGGTGTTGTCGGCCGCCATCGAGGCGTCGTCGCTGGCGTCGAACTCGTCGACGGGTCGCATCGAGTGGATCGGGAACCTCGCGATGTACAGCCGCTCGAAGACCCGGGCCACCGCGTCGGCCACGTCGCGGTGGACGATCAGATCGCCGTCGGCCCACCCGGCGTCGGGCTGGACGTCTCCGGGGTAGGTGACGTGGCGCAGCCGGAGCCGCACCAGCGACTCGGGACCGACCGGGCAGCCGGGACGCCACGACGGCCCGAGCTCGGCGGCGGTGACGTCATGGGCCGACCAGGCGAAGGCGGGGAGCTCGGCCAGCCCGGTGTCGGTGGCGGTCACGAACTCGGGCGACTCGCTGAACAGCACCGCCACCCGGGTGCGGGGCATGCCGTCGGCGAGTTGGGCGAGCCAGAACGTCCGCCCACCGAGATCCGGGCTGCGTCCGAGCACGTGGCCGTAGAGCAGGTCGATGAACTCGCCGTCGGTGGGCGCGCCGGCGAGGTCGGAGAACTCGGGGCTGGCGACGAAGTGCGCTGCGAGCTCGTCGAGGGTCTCGACCGTCGTGAGGCGAGCCACCCAGAAGGCGAAGCCGCCCGCCTCGGCCTCACGCCCGAGGATCGAGCGGTAGAGCCGCTCGACCTGTGCCTCCTCGGGGCGCACGAACCCGTCGGGGTCGACGGCGGCCGCCGGGGTCCCCGACGACAACGCCGCCAGGACGAGCAGGAGGATCGTGATCGCCCGGCACACGGCGCGGCGCCGGCGCGACGGCTGCGCACCCTCGGGGCTACGGGGCGATCGCGTCACCGGGGAGCGGCCCGTCGGGGTGGAGGATGTCCTGGAAGCGACGCATGCCGGCGAGCCACCGATCGATGTCGGTCGCCTTGCGCTCCATGTAGGTCTGCACCTCGGCGTGGGGCAGCACGAGGAACCGTTCGGCGTCGATCGCCTCGAAGCAGGCGTCGGCGGTCTGCTCGGAGGTGAGCACACCGTCGGCCGATGCCACGCCGCCCATCTTGCCATCACCCTCCTCCTCATCGGGAAGGATGCCGGCGGCGGCGTCGGGACTGTTCGACACGATGTTGGTCGCCACCGCCTGGGGGCAGAGCATCGACACCCGGATGCCCTGGTGGTGGTGGGTGATCGACAGCCACTGGCCGAGCGAGACGGCGGCGCCCTTGGTGACCGAGTAGGTCATCGAACCGATCTGACTGAGGAGCCCGGCCGCCGAGGCGGTGTTGAGCAGGTAGCCGCCACCGTTGGCGATCATCGAGGGCAGCACGGCCCGGGCGGCGTAGATGTGGGACAGCACGTGGACCTCCCACATCTTCTGGATGCGTTCGTTGCTGTCCTCGACCCCGCCCGTCGTCACGAAGCCGGCATTGGAGGCGAACAGGTCGATCGGGCCCTGGGCCGACAGCGTCGACTCGACGAGGTCGACGATCGCCGCCTCGTCCGACACGTCGACCTGCGCGGCGGTGCCGCCGATCTCGTCGGCCACCCGACGGGCGCCGTCGCCGTCGAGGTCGGCGACCACGACATGGCGAGCTCCTCGCGCCGTGGCGCCCTTGGCGAGCGCCTCGCCGATGCCGGAACCGCCTCCGGTGATGACCACGACCTTGTCTTCGACCTGCATGGCGGCGACGGTAGCCCCGCGGGTCGGTCAGCGGAAGTCTGCGGCGACCTCGACCAGGAACCGGTCGAGCACCTCGTCCTTGGCCGCTCCCTCGCCGAGGGTGAAGTCGGGCACGATCACCTCGTCGACCCCGGCCTCGGCGTAGGCCGCCATCTGGTCGCGCAGCTGCGCCGGGGTGCCCACCATCGACGGACGGGGCAGACCCCGCTCACGGATGGCGGCGGCGTCGGCCTCGGAATCGGTGAGGAACAGCAGCGCCACCGCCGATCGCTCGATCGCCGCCGGATCGCGATCGAGCCGTTCGCAGTGCTGGTCGAGCACGGCTCCCTTCTGGGCCATCAGATCCGGTTCGCCCCAGACGTTCCACTCGTCCGCGTACTGGGCGACCATGCGCAGCGTCTTCTTCTCGCCGCCGCCACCGAGCAGGATCGGCAGTCGCCCGACCGGTGCCGGCGAGAGGGGCGCCTCGACCGTGTGGTAGCGCTCGCCGTCGAAGGAGAACGGGGCGTCGCCGAGCAGGCCGCGGATGACCTGCAGGGCCTCCTCGAGCCGCTCGAAACGGTCGGTGAACGACCCGAACTCGAGGCCGTAGGCGATGTGCTCGTTCTCCTGCCAGCCCGCGCCGAGGCCGAGCACGACCCGACCCTTGGCCAGGTGGTCGGTCGTCACGGCCTGCTTGAGCAGCACGGCCGGGTGCCGATAGGTGTTGCCGCACACGAGCGGGCCGAGACGCACCCCCTCGCCGGTGGCGGGCGAGGTGAAGCCGTCGGTGACCACGGCGAGGGCCGACAGGGTCGACCACACCTCGTGGACCGGCCCGTCCGCGTCGCCGGTGAAGGGCATGAAGTGGTCGGCGAACCACAGTCCATCCCAGCCGGTCTCGGCGGCCCGGCGGCCGCTGCGGAGGATTTCGTCGGTGGGATGGGAGTTGCCGATCCAGAACGAGAAGCGCATCGGCGCAACCTACCTCAGCCGCACTCGTCGGAGAGTTGGGCGACGAGCCCGGCGGCTTCGGCCCGGTCCCGCACCGCGGCGAAACGGGGGCGGGCGTCGAAGAAGTCGAGCTTGGCGTCGGCCTCGGGCGGCACCTCGGCGCCCAGCACGTAGGCGGCGAACGTCTCGGCCAGGTCCTCCTCGGGGTGTGAGGCCGCATAGGCGCCGAGGAACGAGCGGTCGAGCGAACAGCGGGCGTCGCCGGCGTCGAGGTCGGGCCGGCCGTCGACCGGCAGGGCGTCGAGGGCGGCATCGGTCCAGAAGGTGTCGACCCACTCGTCGATCGCGCCGCCGCCCACCGCGCACCCGTAGCCGTTGTGCCACGTCTCGCACTCGAAGCTCGAGGTGTCGATGTCGACGTCGGCCGGCCCGCCGGTGAGGACGTGGGCCAGCTCGTGGATGACGGTGACGGCGAACTCGTCGCCGCCGGTGTCGGCGTTGGCGTCGACCGCCACGTAGAACGCGGTGTTGTCGTTCGGGTCGACCGGGCCGGCGAAGGCGAGGGTCTCCCCGTCCGACTCGAAGGCGACGAGACGGACGATGGCGGCGCGGGTCCCGGGATCGGTGACGGTCGCCAGCAGCTCCCAGGCGACGTCGATGGCGGGCACGTCCACCCCGAAACAGCGGGCCCCGCGCTCGCCGCCCTCCACCCGCTCGATCGCGAGGATGCGACCGTCGTCCTCCCCGATCGCGGCCGGGCTGCACGCGTCGTCGGGGTCGAGCGGGGAGGCGGCGCCGATCGTGGTCACCGGCCGGTCGCCGCTCTCGGTCGCACCCCCTGGCGAGTCGGCCTCGTCGACGACCTCGACGCAGGAGGCGGCGGTGAGGACGAGGGCCGCGCCCAGGACCCACGAACACAGGCGTGACGGCACGGTGACGGCGGATCGCGAGCGCGGAACACGGCGGCGGAGCACGGCCACGAGGCTACGGTCGAGCGATGCCTTCTGAGCATCGGGTCCTCGTCGTCGGCGGCGGTATCGGCGGGTTGTCCGCCGCCTCCTTCCTGTCCGACGTCGCGGGCCTCGAGGTGATCGTCGTCGAGGCCGAGCCGACCCTCGCGCACCACACGACCGGGCGCTCGGCCGCCCAGCTGATCTTCAACTACGGCACCCCGCCGTTGCGGGCGCTGACGCGCGCCGGCGTCGCCTTCCTCCGCGACACCCCCGACGCGCTGGTCGACAGCCCGCTGCTCCACACCAGAGCCGAGCTGACCGTCGCCACCGACACCGACCAGCTCGGGGTGCTCGATCGGCTCGAGGCCGAGGCTGCTCGCGACGGGGTGCAGCTCGATCGGCTCGACCCCGACGCCGCCGTGGCGGCGGCCCCACTCCTGCGTCCCGAGACGGTGCTCGGCGCGGTGCTCGAACCCGATTCGGCCGACATCGACGTCGCCGGACTCCATCAGGCGTTCGTGCGGAACCTCCGCCGGCGGGGTGGGACGATCCGCACCGACGCGACCCTGGTCGCAGCCCGACGGACCGGCGCGGGATGGACCGCGACCCTCGACGACGGCGCCGAGATCGCCGCCGACCTCGTCGTCGACGCCGGCGGGGCGTGGGGCGACGTGGTCGCCGAGCGTTGCGGGGTGCCCCCGATCGGGTTGACCCCGATGCGGCGCACCGCCTTCATGGTCAGGAGCCCGTTCGACGGGTCGGCCGCCTGGCCCCTCGTGGCCGACGCCGACCACGCCTGGTACTGCAAGCCCGACGGCCGTCAGTTCCTGTGCTCCCCCGCCGACGAGACGCCGGAACCTCCCGCCGACGCCAAACCCGACGAACTCGACGTCGCCCTCGCCATCGACCGGATCAACGCCCACACCACGCTCGGCATCCGCTCGGTGGCCTCCGCGTGGGCGGGCCAGCGCACGTTCACCCCCGACCGCACGATGGCGATCGGTCCCGACGCCGCCGAGCCGACCTTCCTGTGGTGTGTCGGACAGGGTGGCACCGGCATCCAGTCGGCGCCCGCTGCCGGCGCCCTCGTCGCGCACCTGGCGACGGTCGCCCTCGGCGGCGACGAGGGGTGGACGGCCGACGCGATCGACGCGATCGACGACGCCACGATCGGCGCCCTCGACCCGGCCAGATTCCGCTGATCCCGGGGCGACGCTGCGCCCTGACCGTCCCGCTCCCGGCGGGTTGCGATCACTACAGTCGCGTCGGTGGAGCAGACCTCCGGCGAGGCGATCGCCGCTCGATGGCCGCAGCGCGTGACGACGGCGATCGTCGGCGCGCTCGCCGTGCTGTTGGCCGCCTCCACCGCCGCCGCCGTCGCCATCCACCGGCGCGGCGTCACGGAGCTGACGGTGGCGCCGAGCGCGCTGGTCGTGCACCGCTACGACAGCGCCACGCTCACCGGCTGGTCGGCCGCCAACGGCTTCCCGGCCGTCGTCGCCGGCGGCGCCCTCGTCGACGATGCCGACGGCCTGACCGTGTTGCCGGCGGCCACCGGCTCGCTGCCGGCAGGCTTCGGCCCCCTGGCGGTCGCCGACGACTCGCCCTGGTTCGACGAGGCGTGGTCGGTCCGTCGCTGCACCACGCTCGACACCACGGCCCCACCGGCAGCGGGTGACCCTGCGGCGGCGCCCGTGCTCGGCTGGGTCGAACCGATCGCCGTCGACCTCGACGCGCTCGTCGCCGCCGGCCTCCTGCGTGCCGATCTCCACGACCTGCGCGCCACGGTCGGCGATGCCGGCGCCGAGACCGAGACGAGCCTCTGGATCGAGCGAGCCGACCCCGACAGCACCGACGCCGACAGCACCGACGCCGACACCGTCTGGGTGCGGCTGCCGGAGCTGCCGGCCGCCGGCGTCGTCGACGTCTGCCTCTACCTCTCCAACCCCGACGCTGCTGCGCCCGCGGCCGGACTGCGGGGCGAAGCCGCCGTGTTCGGCGTCGACGGCGACACCGCCGAGTTCGTCGCCCTCGATCCCGACCTCGCCACCCTCGACCCCGACGGCGCCCCGATCGACGGCGTCGGCCCCCTGAGCGTCCAGGTCGCCGCCGTCGACGGTTCGATCACCACGGTCGACGGCGTGGTGCGGGGCTCGGTCGTCACCGGGCCGGGCGCCGGCACCGCCCGCTACGTCCCGACCGACGGGATCCCGACGGGCTCCTTGGCGTTGGTGCCGGTGTCGAGCGCCGCCACCGACTGGTCGTTCGACGAGTCGACCGACGGGCGACGTCTGGCGGTCGCCGCCCCCGTCGGCGACGCCGAGGTGACGATCCGGCGAGCCGGCGACGTGATCGCGACGTTCACCGTCGCCGGGCCGAGCGAGGGGTCCCCACTCGCCGTCGAGGTGTGGGTCGACCCCGGCGTCGCCGACGGCGACAGCACCGACACGGCCCTCG
>JBPEXC010000060.1:0-33017 GCA_052032035.1 Acidimicrobiales bacterium
TCCCCGATCGGCAAGGACCTGCGTCGCTACCTGATGGGCGGCATCGGCGTGCACCACGCCGGCCTGCTCCCCAAGTACCGGCTCCTCGTCGAGAAGCTGGCCCAGGAGGGGCTGCTCAAGATCATCTGTGGCACCGACACCCTCGGCGTCGGCGTCAACGTGCCGATCCGTTCGGTGCTGTTCACCCAGCTCTACAAGTACGACGGCACCTCGACCCGCACCCTCAACGTGCGCGAGTTCCAACAGATCGCCGGCCGGGCCGGCCGCAAGGGGTTCGACGACCGCGGCACGGTGTGGGTCCAGGCCCCCGAACACGTGGTGGAGAACCTGCGAGCAGAGGCCAAGGCGGCGGAGAAGGGCAAGAAGAAGGTCGTCAAGAAGAAGCAGCCCGACGACCGCTACGCCCACTGGACCGAGGACACCTTCACCAAGCTGATCAACGGGTCGCCGTCGTCGCTGCGGTCCAGCTTCGACGTCACCCACCAGATGGTGATGAGCCTGCTCGACCGCCCCCGCGCCGCGGATGGCACCGACGGCTGCGACGCCGTGCGGCGCCTCATGACCGACAACCACGAGCCGCGCCGTCGACAGCGGGCCCACATCCGGCGCAGCATCGCCATCTACCGATCCCTCGTCGAGGCCGAGCTGCTCGAGTTCCCCGACGAGCCCGACGAGCTCGGTCGCCGGGTCCGGGTCAACTTCGACCTCCAGGACGACTTCGCCCTCCACCAGCCGCTGTCGCTCTGGGCCCTCACCGCGATCGACGAGCGGCTCGCCGAACAGGACGAGGCCGGCGTCGAGGACGACCTGCCCCTGGCCCTCGACCTGGTGACGATCATCGAGTCGATCCTGGAGAACCCGGGCGTGATCATCGCCGCCCAGGTGAACCTGGCCAAGAGCGAGGCGATGGCCGAGATGAAGGCGGCCGGCGTCGAGTACGAGGAACGCATGGAGCGACTCGCCGAGGTCGAGCCCCCGAAGCCGAACGCCGAGTGGCTCTACACCAGCTTCGACCGCTGGCGGGTCCATCACCCGTGGGTCGGCAGCGACAACGTCCGCCCCAAGTCGGTGGTGCGCGACCTCTACGAGCAGGCGATGACCTTCGGCGAGTTCGTCAACCACTACGGGCTCAAGCGCAGCGAGGGCGTGGTGCTCCGCTACCTGTCCGACGTCTACAAGGCGCTGCGCCAGAACATCCCCGACGCGGCGGCCACCGAGGACCTCGACGACCTGATCGAGTGGCTGGGCGTGCTCGTCCGCCAGGTCGACTCGAGCCTGATCGACGAGTGGGAGCGGATGACCGACCCCACCGAGCAACCCGACGACGTGGAGGAGGTCCGCCCGCCGGCCGCCGACGACATCACCGCCAACCCCCGGGCGTTCCGCACGATGGTCCGGAACCGGCTGTGGCGCTGGGTCGAGAACCTGGCCTTCAAGCGCAACTACGCCGAGTTGGGCGAGCTCGACGAAATCGTCGCCGCCATGACCCCCTACTGGGAGACGTACGACTCGATCGGCATCGACGGCGACGCCCGCTCGGGCACACGGTTCCACTTCGACGCCGCCACCGGTCGCGCCACCCAGATCCTCGCCGACCCCGACGGCCACGACGAGTGGCGCATCACCGCCGTGGTCGACCTCGAGGCGTCTCGCGACGAGGGCCGAGCGGTCGTCGTGCTAGAGGACGTGGCCCCACTCGCCTGATTCGCGCAGCTCGGTGACGATCTTCTTCACGTCCTGGGCCCGATCCTTCGGCACGACGAGGGTGGCGTCGCCCTCGTGGACGACGACGACGTCGTCGAGGCCGATGACGGCGGTCAGCCGTCCCTCGGAGATGACGATGTTGTTCGACGCGTCGAGGAGCCGGGCGTCGCCCTTCACCACGTTGCCGGCATCGTCGGCCGGCAGGTGGTTGGCCACCTCGGGCCACGAGCCGACGTCGTCCCAGGAGAAGTGACCCTCGGCCATGACGATGTTGTCGGCCTTCTCCATCAGGGCGTAGTCGATCGAGATCTTCTCGAGCGGCTCGAAGCCGGCGGCCAGGGCGTCGGCGAAGCCGGGGGTGCCGACGGCGGGCACGAGGTCGTCGATGAAGGCGGCCAGCTCGGGCCGGTGCGCGGCGAACGCGGCCTGGAGGTGCTCGGCCTTCCACACGAACATGCCGGAGTTCCACCAGAACGACCCGGTGGCCAGGTACTCCTCGGCGGTGGCGACATCGGGCTTCTCGACGAACCGGATCACGTCGCGGACCGCCACGTCGCGCTCGCCCTCGAGCACGGCACCCGACTCGACGTAGCCGAACGCGGACGACGGATGGGTCGGCTTGAGGCCGATCGTGACCAGGACGTCCTCGGCGGCCGCCAGCTCGAGGCCGGTGGCGAGGGTGGCGCGGAACAGCTCCAGGTCGCCCATCACGTGATCGGCGGTGAGGATGCAGAACACACCCTCGGGATCGCGACCCTTCACCACGGCGGCGGCCAGGGCGACCGCGGCGGCGGTGTCGCGCCGGACGGGTTCGCCGATCACGTTCTCGGCCGGCAGGTCGGGGGCGGCGGCGATCGTCGGCGCCACCAGGTCGGCGCTGGTCAACACCAGCACCCGCTCCGGCGGGATGAGGCCCTCGAGCCGGTCGACGGCCATGCCGAGCATCGGCCGCTCGCCGAGCAGCCCGAGGAGCTGCTTGGGCCGCTGCATCGTCGAGGCCGGCCAGAAGCGCTCGCCGTAGCCTCCGGCGAGGATGACTGCGAAGGCGTGATCGAGGTTCACCGGTTGCTCCTGAGTGCGTCGAAGAGGGATTCGTAGGCCTCGGCCTGCGCGGCCGGGGTGAGGCAGGACTCCAGATGGGCACGGCCCGCCCGACCCATCGCCTCCATCCTGGCAGGATCGGCGAGCAGCGCCTCCAACGCCGAGATGAACGCTGCGGGGTCCTCGGGTGGCACGCTGACGCCGCCACCGGCCTCGTCGAGGGTGAGGGCCACCTCCGACCCCTCGTCGATGGCGGCGAGGCACGGCCGGCCGGCCGCCAGGATCCCGTAGAGCTTCGACGGCGTGCTCGAACGAGCCAGCCCCCGCTTCAACAGGACGAGGTGGAGGTCGGCCGAGCCGAGGACGTCGCTGACGGCCTCCCGGGGGGCGAAGTCGGACACGGTGACGTTGGACCGTCGGGCCGCCCAGGCGTCGACGGCGGGTCGTGCCGCCCCCTCCCCGTTGATCACGAAGTGGATCCCCGGCCGGTCGGCGAAGTGGTCCGACGCCGCCTTCACCAGGTCGAACGCCTGGCTGAGGCCGACGTTGCCGGAGTACATCACCACGGTCTTGCCCTCGAGCCCGTGGGCTCGGCGGTAGTCGGTCGCCCCCTCGACCACCCGCACCCGCTCGGGGTCGACGAAGTTCTTGATGATGTGGACGCGCTCCCCACCGCCGTCGAGCTTCGCCCGAACGTTGGCCGCCTGGTCCTCGCTCAGCACGGTCACGGCGTCGGCCCGCCGGTAGAGGGTTCGCTCGTAGCGACGGGCGGCGGCGATCACCTTCGGGTTGGTGAGGGCCCCGAGGTCGACGGCGACGTCGGGGAAGATGTCCTGCACGTTGAACACGAACGGCGCCCGGTAGCGGGCGGCGGCCAGCCAGCCCGCCTCGCCGAGGAAGATCGGCGGCGACATCGCCATGACGACGTCGGGCCGTGGCCGGCCGAGCGAGCAGGCGGTCAGCAGCCCGGTGAAGCCCACGAAACCGGCGGCCCGGGCGACCAGGTCGTTCTTGTCGGTGGGGAACGGGTAGACCCGCACGATCGAGCCGAAGTCGGTGGTCTCGGTCCGGACCGGCCTGCCGGTCCAGGCGGGGTCGACGGCGTGGTCCTTGTACCACGGGAGACTGGTCACCACGTCGATCTGGTGGCCCCGGTCGGCCAGGGCGTGGACGAGGCGACTCATCACCTCGCCGGTGGCGGCGTGGAGGTCGGGTTCGAAGTGGGGGCAGAGCAGCAGGAGTCTCATGCGAGCCCCCGACGATACGCGGCCGCCAGCGCCGCTCCTGCCTCGCCCCAGCCGAACCGGGCGGCCCGGTCGCGCCCGGCCGCGACGAGACGGGCGCGCTCGGCGGGATCGTCGAGGACGCGCCCGATCGCCGTCGCCAGGGCCGCAGGCTCGCGAGGCGGCACCAGGATCGCCGCATCGCCTGCGACCTCGGGCATGCAGGTGGCGGTCGTCGCCACCACCGGGCATCCCCGCGCCATCGCCTCGACGATCGGGTTGCCGAAGCCCTCGTACTCCGAGGGGAACACCAACGCCTCGGCGCGGTGGTAGAGGGCGTCGAGCTCGACCTCCGGCACGCGGCCGAGGGCCTGGACCGGCACGTCGAGGTCGGCGGCGCGGGCCCGCACCGTCGGCAGTTCGGGACCGGGCCGCCCGGTGAGCACGACGCCGAGGTCGGGGTGCTGTGCTCGCACCCGGGCCACCGCCTCGATCAGGTCGACGTGTCGCTTGTGGGGGTAGGCGATCGCCGGGAGCAGGACGAAGCGGCCGTACCGCTCGGCGGCGGCCAACGCTGCGGCGTCGGGGGCCGCCGGGGCATCGTGGCCGTGGGGCACGACGACCACCCGATCGACGTCGCCGTCGAGCAGCTCGACCACCCGCTCGGCGGTGAACGCGCTGGGACAGAGCACGAGCCGGGCCCGGCGGACCGAGGGGCGCAGGGTCGAGCGCAGCCACGCCAGCTTGGCGGCCGAGAAGTTCTCCGGCATCTCGAGGGGCTGGAGGTCGTGGATCGTGAGCACGGTCGGCGTCGACGTCACGAACGGCACCACGCCCCCGGCGTGGTGGACGAGGTGGTCGTGGCGTGCCGCCCACGCCAACCACGAGTGTTCGGCGGCGATCCGGTCGAGTTTGGAACGCGGCGTCCACGGAGGGTGCACGATCTCGTGGCGTTCGCCGAGCTCGGGGTGGGCGGCGACCAGATCGGGTCGGCAGTAGAGCCGGAGCGGCTCGTCAGCGTCGACCGCGCTCAGGAGCCGGACGGTGTACTCCTCGCTGCCGCCGACCACGCCGGTGACCAGCCACAGCAGGTTGACCCCGATCACGGGCGCACCTCCTCGAAGACCGCGGCGTAGCCCTCGGCGGTCGCCCGCCAGGTGGCGGACGCCGCCCGCGTCGAGCCCGCCGCGACCAACGCCGATCGCACCTCGTCGTCGCCCACGACCTCCGCGATCGCGGCGGCGATCGACTCGACATCGGTCGGGTCGACCAGGCGGGCGGCGCCGGCGGCCACCTCCTCGGTGGCGGTGCCGGCCGAGGTGACGACCGGGGTGCCAGCCGCCATCGCCTCGAGGACGGGCAGGCCGAACCCCTCGGCCAACGACGGGAAGACGAACACCGTCGCCGCCGCGTAGAGCGCCCGGAGTTCGGCGTCGTCGACGAACCCGAGGCGGTGGACGCGCTCACCGAGCGGCGCCAGTACGTCACGCCCGTCGAGCTCCCACCCGTCGGGCCCGACGACGACGAGATCGATGTCGAGATGCGTCAGCGCCTCCACCAACCGCTGCAGATTCTTGCGGGGCTCGAGGGTCCCGACCCAGAGCACGAAGTCAGCAGGCAGGCCCGCAGGGAGCCGGCCGGGCTCGGGGTCGGCCTCTGAATCGATCGCGTCGACGCCCCACGGCACCACCCGCACCCGGGTCGCGTCGGCGCCGTGCCGCACCACCGCGTCGGCGACCACCGACGACGGCACGACCAACCGGTCGGCCCGGTCGCACGCGACGGCGAACGCCTTCGGATGGAACCAGCGGCCGCGTCGCGACAGGTACTCGGGGTGGTCGAGGAAGTCGACGTCGTGCACGGTCACCACCAGCGGCGTCCCCGGCGACGACGGTCGCGGCGGCACGACGACCGCCGGCGACCAGATCAGGTCGTAGGGTCCGCCCACCGCCGCCGGTCGGCCGAGATGGTGCCAGGCCTCGTAGAGCGCCGGACGGGGCAGTCGGTGCTGCCGCACCGGGATCGGGAGCGCCCGATCATCGCGGTGGGCGGCGGCGATCCCGGTGAGGCGGAACCGGTCGAGTTCGACGAGGGCGTCGAGGGTGCGGGCGAACGCCCGGTGGGTGCCGCCGGGCACCCGGTGCCAGGCCGACTCCGCGACGACGCCGAGATGTGCGCCCATCGACCCCTAGAGCCCGGACTCGGCCCTGAAGTGGTCGATGGTGCGCTGCAGGCCGGAGGCCAGGTCGACGGTCGGGCCCCACCCGAGTTCGCGGTTGGCGACCGTGAGATCGGGCCGACGCTGGGTCGGGTCGTCGGCCGGCAACGGCTCGAAGGTCAGCTCGCTGGACGACCCGGTGAGCTCCAGCACCTTGGTCGCCAGTTCGATCATGGTGAACTCGCCGTCGTTGCCGATGTTGACCGGCCCGGTGTAGTCGCTGTCGAGCAGCCGCAACTGGCCCTCGATCTGGTCGTCGACGTAGCAGAAGCTGCGGGTCTGGCTGCCGTCACCGTAGATCGTGATCGGCTCGCCCCGCAGCGCCTGCATCACGAAGTTGGTGACGACCCGGCCGTCGTCGGGCCGCATGCGCGGCCCGTAGGTGTTGAACGTCCGCACGATCCGCACGTCGAGTCCGTGCGCCCGGTGGTAGGCCATCGTGATCGCCTCGGCGAACCGCTTGGCCTCGTCGTACATCGAGCGCGGCCCGTTGGGGTTGACGTTGCCCCAGTAGGTCTCGGGCTGGGGGTGGACCTCGGGGTCGCCGTACACCTCGCTCGTCGAGTTGAGGTGGAACTTGGCGCCCTTCTCGCGGGCCAGGCCCAGGCAGTTGTGGGTGCCGAGCGAACCGACCTTCAGGATCTGGATCGGGATCCGGGCGAAGTCGACCGGCGACGCCGGCGACGCGAGGTGCATGACCGTGTCGACCGGACCGGGGATCCAGATGTGGTTGGAGACGTCCTGCTTGACGAAGCTGAACCCGTCGCGCCCGAACAGGTGCTCGATGTTCTGGGTGCGGCCGGTCTGCAGGTTGTCGAGGCACACCACCTCGTCGCCCCGCTCGAGGAGACGATCACACAGGTGCGACCCGAGGAAGCCGGCGCCGCCGGTGACGACGACGCGGGCCATCAGCGCCCGATGCCGCGGTAGTTGAAGCCGCGCCGCTCGAGCTGCGAACGCTCCAGGATGTTGCGGGCATCCACGATGTTGAGCCCCGCCATCCCCTCGGCCACCTTGTCGAAGTCGAGCCACCGGAACTCGTCCCACTCGGTGAGCACGACCAACACCTCGGCCCCCTCGACCGCCGCATACGGGTCGTCGACGACCTCCATGTCCGGCACATCGTCGATCTGGTGATCGGTGACCGGGTCGTACGCCCGGATCTGGGCGCCGGCCCCGGCCACCCGCTTGGCGACCTCGATCGCCGGCGACTGCCGCAGGTCATCGGTCCCGGCCTTGAACGTGAGCCCCCACACCGCCACCTTGCGGCCGGCCGGGTCGTTGCCCAACACGTCGAGCACCTTGCGAGCCGTCCGATCGAACTGCTCGTCGTTCACCCGCAACACCTCACGCAGGTACGAGAAGTCATAGCCGTGGTCCTCGGCGATCCGAGCCAACGCGATCGTGTCCTTCGGGAAACAGCTCCCGCCCCACCCCGGACCCGGACGCAGGAACTCCTTGCCGATCCGCTTGTCGTAGCCCATCCCGAGCACGACGTCGTTCACGTCCGCGCCGACCGCCTCGCACAGGTTCGCGATCGCGTTGACGAACGACAGCTTCGACGCCAGGAACGCGTTCGACGCGTACTTGATCGTCTCCGCCGAGATCGGGTCGGTCACCATCAACGGCGCGTGCACCTTCGCGTAGAGACCCGCGACCTTGATCGCCGCCTCCTGATCACGCGCACCGATCACGACACGATCAGGCTTCAGGAAATCGTCGACCGCTGACCCTTCACGCAGGAACTCCGGATTCGACACCACCGCGATGTCGGACCGGCCGATCACCCGGGCGACCAGACCGGTGGAACCCACCGGCACCGTCGACTTGTTGACCACCACCGACTCGTACGGCAACACCGGCGCGATCTCCGCAGCCGCGGCCTCGAGATAGGACAGGTCGGCCGACCCGTCGTCACCCTGCGGGGTCGGCACACACAGGTAGTGGAAGTCGCAGTCCTTCGACGCCTCGGTCGCGCCGACCACGAAACTCAGGTTGCCCGACGCGATGCCCTCGGCCACGAACTTGTCGAGGTTGCGCTCCACGATCGGGATCTCGCCCCGCTTCAGGCGAGCGACCTTGTCGACGTCGATGTCGGCACACACCACCTCATGGCCGAGATGGGCGAAACACGCTCCGGTCGTCAGACCGACATATCCCGTGCCGATCACTGCGATTCTGGCCACCGCTCATCCTCCGAGTCGGGTCGCGTACAACGGCGAGGCTACCCGACTGCTCCGCCGCTCCGATTGAGGGACCCTCCCCACCAGACCTCTCCAGCCTGGTGCAACGGCCCTACTGCAAACCCTAGCCGCAGGCGTAGGGATCGATGGCAGGCACGGCCGCCGCCACTTCGGGCTCTGCTGCCGGCTCTGCTGTCTCCTCGGGCTCTGCTGTTTCCTCGGGCTCTGCTGTCTCCTCGGGCTCTGCTGCTGGCTCTGCTGCTTCCTCGGGCTCCGGTTCCTCCGCCGGGGCCGCGGGAGCGCCGACCCGCACGACCAGGGTGCGGCCCGGGAGGGTCTCGACCGGTTCGAGCGTGACCGTCCAGCCCGGGTCGGCCGCCGACAGGGCCGCCGCCACCACGGCGGCCGCCTGGGCGCCGTCGCCGCCGTGACGGATGACCACCACGCCGTCGTCGACCGCCGCCCCGCTGGCGCCGTCGACATCGAAGCCGGCCGCATCGAGGGCGTCGGCGACCTCGTCGGCCCGTCCCCCGGCATCGCCGACCACGCTCACCCGGACCGTCGACGGGTCGGTCGCCGCGGTGCCCCGGAACAGCTCGAGCACCGGCTCGGCGTCGACCTCGACCAGGCCGAGCACCAGATCGGTGCCGACCGTCCGGTCGTAGACCGGCAGGCTGTAGGTGGCCAGCTCGTCGGGATCGAGGGCGTTGAAGCTACGGCCGAGGTCCAACAACAGCTGCGGTGTCAGCTCGGAGTCGATCGTGACGTTCTCGAGGCCGACGTCGACGAGATCCGACAGCACCAGCGGGTTGCGGGCGCCGCGGTCGATCGCCTCCCGCATCAGCGACTGCAGGAACGCCTGCTGGCGGATGATCCGCCCCAGATCGCTGCTCGGGGTGGTGTAGCGCCACACCCCCTCGTCGTCCTGCACCTGGTAGTAGCGCGACCGCACATAGGCCAGGGCGGTCTCGGGGTCGAGGGCGTGGCAGCCGGGGGTGAGCACCTCGAACCCGGTCTGGCTCGCCCCGGTGACCACGTTCCAGTCGCGAGCCGGCTGGGGGAACGACACGTCGACCGAACCGACCGCCTCCACCAGCCCCTCGAACCCGGCGAAGTCGACGGCGGCGAAGTGGTGGATGGGGATCCCGAAGTTGGCCTCGATCGTGTCGATCAGGGTGGCGGCCCCGCCGACGCCATAGGCGTAGTTGATGCGCTGGGAGATCCCGGTGTCACCGATCTCGACCCACAGGTCGCGGGGGAACGACACCATCGCCGCGGTGCCGGCGACCTCGTCGAGGTGGACGACGATGATCGCGTCGGCGAGCCGCTGATCGCCCCGGTTGGTCTGGATCGGGTCGTCGGGGTCGAGGCCGGCCGAGGAGTCGTAGCCGACGAGGAGGAAGTTGACGATCCGCTCCCCCGGTTCCGCGTCATCGCTGGTCGACAGGGACCCGGCCAGCTCCACCCGTTCGATGCTCTGCACCTGGCCGTAGCTCTCGTGCAGCACGTAGGCGAGCCCGAGCGCGGCGACCACGCTCACGACGTTCAACGCCAACAGCGCCCGTTCGAACCAGCTGCGCCTCATGTCAGGCCACGCACCACCATCGCCACCAGGGTGCCGCGTTCCACACCGACCGCGGGGTCGGCGACCTGGGCGATGTTCGACACCCCGCGGGGCGAGCCGGCCGGGAGCGTCTCGCGGGCCAGCGGGAAGGACAACCCGGTCGTCGTCACCCCCTCGGCCGCGCCGCCGATCGGGAGCAGGCTGACCAGCGAGCCGGCCGGGGCGTCGAGCTGGCGCCGGTGGTGGACGACCCGAACGCTGGCCCCGTCGAGCTCGGCGTCGACCGTGACCCGCGCCCAGCGCGGGTCGGCGAGCAACAGCAGGTTGGCCAGCTGGTGGTCGGGGCGGCCGCCGTCGAGGCCGGTGACGACGATGCGATCGGCCGCGGCGTCGAGCGCCCGCAGCATGGCCAGTTCGAGGTCGGTCTCGTCCTTGGCGGCCGGGTGTTCGTCGATCGTCACCCCGGGGTCGACGCGGAGCTCCGCGAGGGTGTCGATCGAGACCGAGTCGAGGTCGCCGACGACCACATCGGGTCGGATGCCGAGCTCGACCGCACGATCGGCCCCCGAGTCGGCGGCGATCACGAGATCGGCCGCGGGGAGCCGGGCCGCGGTCGGCGCATCGAGACGGCGCCCGCCGGCGAAGACGAGGACCGTCGTCACGGGCCGCTGATCCCCAGCGCCTCCTCGATGGCGGCGACCCGAGCCTCGAGCGCGGCGAGCCGGTCCTCGCGCGATGCTGGCGGCTCGGGTTCGGTGCCGTCGCCGAGGAGGTGGGCCCAACGGTTCTGGCTCTGACCCGGCCCGCGACCCAGGTCGCGCACCAACTGCCGGGCCTCGAGGCCGGCCAGCACGTCGCCGACCGACTCGAGATCGGGGAACGGGTGGGCCCGTTCGGTGCGGGTGCGGAGCTCACCCGGACTCTGCGGGCCGCGCAGCATCATCACCGCCAGCACCGCGAGTTCCCCGTCGTCGAGATCGAGGGCCTCGTCGAGGACGTGCTTGTGTTTGTCGGCCCGTCCGCCGTGCACCGTGCGGGCGAGTCCCTCCGCCCGGAGTTCCATCATCGCCTCGGTCACCTCCCGCTCGGCGAGGGAGGTGACCGGGTCGCGACTGGTCTTCTGGTTGCAGGCGTTGACGAGGGCGTTCGTGCTCAGCGGGTAGGCGTCGGGCGTGGTCGCCGCCTTCTCGAGCAGCGAACCGAGGACGCGAACCTGGACGGGCGACAGCTCCATCCCCCTACTTCATCATGTGAAGGCCGACTGGCCGGTGATGGCCTGTCCCATCATCAGCGTGTGGATCTCGTTGGTCCCCTCGTAGGTGTAGACCGACTCGAGGTTGTTCATGTGGCGGGCGACCGGGTACTCGGTCGTGATCCCGTTGGCGCCGAGCACCGACCGGGACTCGCGGGCCACCTCGAGGGCCATGCGGACGTTCTGCCGCTTGCCGAAGCTGACCTGGGCGGGGCCGAGCGTGCCGGCGTCCTTGAGTCGGCCGAGGTGGTAGGCGACGAGGGTGCCCGACTGCACGGCGGTCATGAAGTCGACGAGCTTCTGCTGGGTGAGCTGGAAGCGGCTGATCGGGCCGCCGAACTGCTCGCGGGAGTTGGCGTAGTCGAGGGCGGCCTCGTAGCACGCCCGGGCGGCGCCGACGGCGCCGAACGCGATGCCGAAGCGAGCCTCGTTGAGGCAGCTGAGCGGACCGCGCATCGAGGCGACGCCGGGGAGCACGGCCTCGGCCGGGAGCCGGACGTCCTCCATGATCAGTTCGCTCGTGACCGAGGCCCGCAGCGACACCTTGCGCTCGATCTTGGGGGCGCTGAACCCGTCGACGTCGGTGGGCACCACGAAGCCACGGATGCCCTCGTCGGTGCGGGCCCACACCACGGCGACATCGGCGATCGAGCCGTTGGTGATCCACATCTTGGCGCCGTTGAGGATCCAGTCGCCGCCCGGCTCCTGCTTGGCGTTGGTCCGCATCGAACTCGGGTCGGAGCCGGAGTCGGGCTCGGTGAGGCCGAAGCAGCCGATGGCGTCGCCCGCCGCCATGCGGGGCAGCCACTCCTGCTTGTGCTCCTCGGAGCCGTAGGCCCAGATCGGGAACATCGCCAGCGAGCCCTGCACGCTGACGAAGCTCCGGAGGCCGGAGTCGCCGGCCTCGAGCTCCATGCAGGCGAGCCCGTACATGAAGGCGGAGGAGCCAGAGCAGCCGTAGCCCTCTAGGTGCATGCCGAGCAGGCCGAGGTCGCCACAGGCCTTGGCGACCTCGGCGTGGGGGAAGTCGCCCTGGTCGAACCAGTCGCCGACGTCGGCCAGGATCTGCTCGTCGACGTAGCGGCGAACCGTGTCGCGCAGCAGGATCTCGTCCTCGGCGAGGAGGGAGTCGGTGGCGAGGAAGTCGCGCGGGTTCTCGGACTTGGGTCCCAGGGGTTGAGCCATGGGCGGGGATGATAGGCAACCGGCGGCGAACAGCGATAGCCGCGAGAAGTTCACCTTGCCGCCCGGTCGGTGCCGCGCGGCGTTCAGCCGTCGGTCGACCAGGGGGTTCAGCATGGCGTCATGCGCGTGCTCATCTCGGCCGAGAGCTTCGAACCGTCGATCAACGGGGTCACCAACTCGGTGCTCCGCATGGTGCGGCACCTGCGGGCCCGTGGCCACGTGGTCGAGGTGGTGGCACCTGCGCCCGGCCCCGACCGCACCGTCGGCGACGTGCCGGTGACGCGGGTGCCCGGCGCCACGATCCCGTTCTACGGGTCGATGACCTTCGGGCTGGCCGGGTCGCGCGCGGTCGACGAACTGCTCGAGCGGTTCCGACCCGACGTGGTGCACCTGGCGGCCCCCGTCGTGCTCGGCGCCCGGGTCGGCGAGCGGGCGGCGGCCCGCGGCGTGCCCGTCGTGGCGATCTTCCAGACCGACATCAGCGGCTTCGTCCGGCAGTACGGGCTGTCGGCGATGTCGGGGCCGGTGTGGGCGTGGCTGCGGCGGGTCCACCGCAACGCCGGCCGGACCCTGGCCCCGACCGAGACCGTGGCCGACGAGCTCGAACGGCGGGGTTTCGGTGAGGTGGCGGTGTGGGGGCGCGGCGTCGACCACGGCCAGTTCGACCCCGCCCGCCGCAACCGACGACCCGACGACGACCGGGTGCGGGTCGGCTACGTGGGGCGGCTCGCCAAGGAGAAGCAGCTCGACCACCTCGCGCCGCTGGCCGAGCTGCCGGGCGTCGACCTCGTCGTGGTCGGCGACGGGCCCGAACGCGACGCGCTCGAGGCCCTGATGCCGAACGCCACGTTCACCGGCTTCCTCGGCGGCGACGACCTCGGCGAGGCGGTGGCGTCGCTCGACGTGTTCGTCCACACCGGCACGCACGAGACGTTCTGCCAGTCGATCCAGGAGGCGATGGCCGCCGGCGTGGCGGTGGTGGCGCCGGCGTCGGGTGGGCCCCTCGATCTCGTGCGGCCCGAGGAGACCGGGGTGCTCTATCCCCCGGCCCGCCCCGCCGAGTTGGTCGCGGCGGTCGCCCGGTTGGCCGGCGACGCCGCGCTACGGGCCCGCTTCGGTGCAGCGGCCCGCACCCGGGTGGCGAGCCGCACGTGGGAGGCGATCGGCGACGAGCTGATCGGCCACTACGAAGCGGTGATCGCAGCCCGCAGCTTGTCGGCCATGGCGTCGAGTTCGTCGGCCATCGGCGAGGTGTCGGCATTGCGGAAGTCGAGGTTCGCCATCGAGGCCAACGGCACCACGTGAACGTGGGTGTGGGGCACCTCGAAGCCGGCGATCATCAACCCGATCCGCTCGCAGGGCACCACCGACTTCTGGGCCCGCCCGACCCGGTGGGCGACCGCCATCAGGTGCTGGGCGAGCTCGGGGTCGAGGTCGGTCCACTGGTCGATCTCGGCCTTGGGGATCACCAGCGTGTGGCCCGGGTGGAGCGGCCGGATGTCGAGCATGGCGATGCAGTGCTCGTCGTCGTGGAGGATCCGCCCGGGGATCTCGCCGTTGATGATGCGGGTGAAAATCGACGCCATGGCCCGCACGGTAGATCATGGGGCCCATGAGCTCCGAGCCTGCCGTTCTCGCCACGACCGCCGACGGGGTGTGCACCCTCACCCTCAACCGGCCGGAGGCCAAGAACTCGCTGTCGGTCGAGCTGGTCGGCGCGCTGTACGACGCCCTCGCCGCCGCCATCGCGGAGGAGTCGACCCGGGTCGTCGTCCTCACCAACGCCGGCAACACCTTCTGCGCCGGCGCCGACCTGAAGGCCTCGCGACCCGGCGTCGGCGCCGGCAGCGGGCCGACGTTCGTCGACGTGTTCAAGCTCATCCAGGCGTCCCCGACCCCGATCGTCGGCCGCATCGACGGCCACGCCACGGGGGGCGGCGTCGGTCTGGTGGCGGCCTGCGACCTGTCGGTGATGCGCGACGACGCCAAGATCGGTTTCACCGAGGTGCGCCTCGGCGTGGCGCCGGCGGTGATCAGCGTGGTGTGCCTGCCCAAGATGCGGCGCAGCGATGCCAGCGAGCTGTTCCTCACCGGCCGCCGCTTCACGCCGAGCCACGCGGCGGAGGTCGGCCTGATCAACCGGGCCGCACCGGCCGACGAGATCGACGAGGTGGTCGACGGCTGGGTCGGCGAGCTCGTACGAGGCGGACCGGTGGCCCTCGGCGCCGCCAAGGACCTGCTGACCCGGATCCCGGACATGGACGACGACAAGGCGTTCGACTGGACCTCGGTGCGCAGTCAGGAGCTGTTCGACGGCCCGGAGGCCCAGGCCGGGATCGCCGCCTTCCGCGACCGCACCGACGCTCCGTGGGTGCCCGAGAAGTACCGCGCATGAGGTTCGGGGTCCTCGACCAGTCGCCGATCCCGGAGGGTGCCGACGCGTCGGTGGCGCTCGCCAACACCATCGACCTCGCCCGCCACGCCGAACGCCTCGGCTTCGAGAGCTTCTGGGTGTCGGAGCACCACAACTCGACCGGGCTCGCCGGCGCCGCCCCCGAGATCCTGATCGGGGCGATCGCCGCGGCCACCGAGCGGATCCGCGTCGGCTCGGGCGGCGTGATGCTCACCCACTACGCGGCGCTCAAGGTGGCCGAGACCTTCAAGGTCCTGGCGGCGCTGTACGGCGACCGCATCGACCTCGGGGTCGGTCGGGCCCCCGGCTCGGACCAGTACACGATGTTCGCCCTGTCGACCTCGGAGCGGCTGCGCCCGGTCGACAGCTACCCCGATCAGGTCGCCGAGCTGGTGGCGTGGCTCGACGACACGATCCCGCCCCAGAGCCCGTTCGCCGGCCGGGTCCGGGCCGTCCCGGGGGCGACGGTCGCCCCGATCCCGGTGTGGCTCCTGGCGTCCAGCCCCGACTCGGCCCGGTTCGCGGCCGAGCTCGGGCTGCCGCTGGCGTGGGCGCACTTCTTCGGCACGATGGACGGCGCCCCGCTGGTCGACGACTACCGCCGCTCGTTCCGGCCGTCGGCCCGCCACGCCGAGCCGACGGTCAGCGTGACGACGACGGTGATCTGCGCCGAGACCGACGACGAGGCGGAGCGGTTGGCCACGAGCGTGCAAACCTGGCGCAATCGCGGCCTGTCGGGTCCGATCCCCCCGCCGGCGGCATCAGGCACCGACGTCGAACCGAGCGGTCCGCTCACCGTGCAGGGTCGGGAACGCCCGGCGATCATCGGCAACCCGCAACGGTGCGCGGCCGAGCTGGTCGAGCTGGGCGAACGGTTCGGGGCCGACGAGGTGCTGGCCGTGACGATCGTGTGGGACCACGCGGCGCGGGTCCGCTCCTACGAGCTGCTGGCGGGCGCCCTGGGGCTGTGACCCGTTCAGTCCGGCTGCGGGTAGATCGAGGGGGGCGGTCCGGCCAGGCCGGGACCCTCGCAGACCCAACACGTCGAGTCGATCGTGCCGGTCCACGCCACCTCACATCGGAGGCAGCTCATCCGCAGACCGGCCCGTCGGTAGCGGGGCAACGCAGGCGTCGTCGGCGCGAGTGTCTGAGCGGGCATGCCCTCACCATCGGCGCGAACCGATCCGACGTGAGGAAGGCAACAGCCGGGTGACTAGAGCAGGCCGGCGTGCGCGATCCAACGCTCGACCTGGGCCTCCGACGGCACCCGGCGCACGAGGCTGCGGCGGGTCGAGCGGATGGCGTGAGCGTTGGCGTCGACCAGGGCGGCGGTGAGGTTGCTGGCGTTGCGGCGACGGAGGTCGATGACCGAGTCGACGCCGGCGGCGGCGAGCAGGTCGCTGTACTCGGCCCCGATCCCCCGCACCCGCATCAGGTCGGCTCGACGTGCGGGATCGTGGGTCGCCTCAGCTCCAGCCATCCGCCGGAGGCTAGCGTCACGTCGTGCCGGTGAGCGCCTTGAACTCGTCGGCCTGGGCGAAGGTCGCCAGCATGCGATCTCGGCCGTATCCGTCGCCGAGCTGGCCGATCCAGAACGCCCGGCCCGTCGCATCGGCACGACGGCCGAACACCGACAGGTAGGCGAGATCGACGAAGGTCGCGTCGTCGACACCGGCGAACGTGGCCCACTCCTCCGACTCGAGGAAGGCGGCGGCGACGTCGACCAGGCTCACGCCGGCCTGACGGCGGGCGACCCAGAACTCGAACCCGCTGGTGTCGGGCTGCCGGTTGAAGGCGGCGACGTAGAGCCGCACGATCTCGCCCTCGACCCCGGAGCGCCCGGCCCACGGGGCACCGACCGAGACCGGCTGCACCGTGCGTACGGTGACCGTCGCCAGCTCGCCGGCGACCGAGGTGGTGGCGCCGTCGGGCAGGGTCACCCCGTCGATGCGGGCGACCGGGCGGTAGGTGAAGGTGTCGATGCCCCGCCAGTCGCGGGCGGGCCGGTAGGTGCCGGTGGCGGCGTCGAAGGTGCCGCGACGGGGTCCGTCGATCACGAGCACGGTGTTGACCGCGTCGCGGTTGACCTCGGCGCGATCGTCGTTGCCGAGCAGGTCGATGGTGACGGTGGTGCCCCCGAGCACGACGGCGAGGTCGTCGGCGGCGTCCGGTCCGGCGAGGAAGGTGGCGTCCGCGCCGCCGGAGGCGCCGGTGAAGTCGACGTCGGTGAGGCGGGCGCCGGTGAAGTCGGCACCGGCCAGGCGGGCGTAGTCGAGATCGGCCCGTCGCAGGTCGGCGCCTCGCAGGACCGTGCCCTCGAGGTTGGCGGCCACGAGGTCGGCGTGGGCGAACACCGCCCCGGTGGCGTCGGCCGACGACAGGTCGGCCCCCACCGGGAAGGCGTCGCGCAGGTTGGCCCGACGCAGGTTGGCGCCCGACAGGTCGGCCTGGAACAGCGCGGCGTAGCTGAGGTCGGCGTCGGCCAGGTTGGACCGTCGCAGGTCGGCGCCGTTGAGCTGGGCGAAGGACCGGTTGCAGCCGACCCAGTTGACTCCTGCGCCCGCCGCGTCGCTGCACGCCGCCGCGGCCGGCGACGCGGGCACCAGCGAGGCAGCGACGATCGCCAGCGAACCGAGGGCAGCAGGAAGCGCACGCATCTGCGCGACGTTAGGTCGCGGCGTAGCGCTCGGCTTCGATGGTGATGAAGATGTCGGCGAGGTAGCCGTAGGCGGCGGCCCACGCGTCGACGATCGAGGCGTCGAGTTCGCCGAGCACGTCGGTCATCGCGCCGAGCAGCATCTCCCCGACGATCGGGTAGTGCTCGGGCTGCACGCCGGCGGCCACGTGCTTGGCGGCGATGCCCTCGACGACCGGCACGAGGGTCTCGATCTTGTCGATGTTGGCGGCGTAGGCGATCACCGCGTTGGCGAGCCGCTGCTCCTGGCCCGGCGTGGTGTCGGCGAAGAACGCCTTGGTCTCGGGGTACTCGGTGAAGAGCTTCTCGTACATGCGGGTGGTGATCGCCAACCCGTGCTCCTGCACCACCGGGTGGGTGCTCTTCACGATCGCCTTGGTCTCGTCACTCAGGGTCATCCCCCGATGCAACCAACCCCCCGTGTCCCCCACGTCGCCCTGCGATCACAGATCCGTGGCGAACTTCTCTCACTGCTGCTGCGAGTTCGTGAGCCCCAGCGAACGAACTCGGTTAGCGAGCGAAGCGAGCGGCGTGGACCGTACTGGACTTGAACCAGTGACCTCTCGCGTGTGAGGCGAGCGCTCTAGCCAGCTGAGCTAACGGTCCGAGGAAGCCGAAACGATAGCGCCCCCGAACCCGGGTGGCACCTCCAACCCGAACAGACCTTCCAGGGCGGCCATCGTCTGCAGGACGCTGACGTCGGCGAGGTGGGGGCCGACGATCTGGAGGCCCACGGGCAGGCCGTCGGCGGTGGCTCCGGCCCGCACGACGCCGGCCGGGTTGCGGGTGGCGTTGATGCCGTAGGTGAACTCGACCCAGGCCGGCGTGGCCACCCCGTCGACGGTGCCGCCGATCTCCCCGATCACCGGGGTCTGGCCGGCGCAGGCGGGGGTGAGCAGGAACGGGGCGGTCTCGAAGACGCGCTCGAGCTGGAGGTTGTAGTGGTGGGCGGCGGCCTGGGCCCGAGCGAGGTCGACGGCGCTGGCGGCGAGCCCGTACTCGATCTGGGACCGCAACGACTCGTCGATCCGGGCCCAGTCGTCGGTGCCCTTGAGGTGGCCCTGGGCGAGGGCCCGGCTGGCGGCCCACGACACGAGCCACGGCTCGAGCGGGGGTTCGGGCCAGACGTCGTCGACCTCGACGATCTCGACGCCGGCGCCGGCCAACCGATCGACGGCGGCCGCCATCACGGTGGCGATCTCGGCGTCGACGGTGGCGAACCCCATCGTGGGCGCCCACGCCACCCGGGCGGGCAGGCGGCTGGCGCACACGGCGTCGTACCACGGGGCGCCGGAGCGGGGCAGGCTGAACGGGTCGCTCGGGTGGGGGCCGACGCAGACGTCGAGGGCGAAGCCGAGATCGGTCGCCCGGAGCGCCATCGGCCCCTTGACCGAGAACAGCCCGGAACCGGGCGGGTTGGGCCCGCCGTTGGGCACCCGGCCCTGCGAGGTCTTGATGCCGCTGAACCCGCACAGGGCCGACGGGATCCGGATCGAGCCGCCGCCGTCGGAGCCGGTGGCGAGCGGCACCATGCCGGCGGCCAGCGCCGCGGCCGAACCTCCCGACGACCCGCCCGGAGAGCGCTCGGGGTTCCACGGGTTGCGGGTGGCCCCGGTCAGTGGCGACTCGGTGACGCCCTTGTGGCCGTACTCGGGCGTCGTGGTCTTGCCGACGACCACGCAGCCGGCGGCGCGGAGCCGGGCGACGAGCACGCTGTCACCCTCGGCCGGGGCGTCGCTGCTGAGCACGCTGCCGTAGCGGGTCGGCAGACCGGCGACGTCCTCGAGGTCCTTGACCGCGAGCGGCACCCCGGCGAGGGGGCCGACCCCCTCCCCCGCGGCGAGGCGGGCGTCGACCTCGGCGGCCTGGCGGCGGGCACCGTCCGCGTCGACGGTGACGAAGGCGTTGAGGGCACCGTCGAAGGCGGCGATGCGTTCGAGCGCCACCTCGATCAGGTCACGAGCCGACCAGCGTCCGCTCCGCACTCCGGCCGCAAGATCGGCCACCGACTCGGTCCGGAAGTCCATGGCCGAACGGTAGTCCCGCGCGGCGGGTCACCCCAGGCAGACGGTGATCCCGTTCGCCAGGGCCACCTCGCGCAGGGTCGTCGCCGGGCAGGACCCGCCCGGCTCGTAGGCGCCGATGACCCGACCGTCGTTGAGCCCGTCGCACGGCACCGCCAGGAGTTGCGGTCCGGGGAGGATGCGCACACAGGCACCGGCGTCGACGCCGATGTCGGGGCCCGGCACCGTGGTCGGGCCCGACCCGCCCCGGGTGTTGGCGTAGGCGGTGAACACGAAGATGCCGACGAGCAGCACCAGCATCGCCAGCACCGGGAACACCCGGAGCATCACGTTGTGGCTGGTCTCGGTCTGTTCGAACTGGGCGTTGCGCCGGGCCTCGAGGATCTCGGGGTCGATCAGCCGGGGATCGATCCGGATCGTGCGCCCCTCGCGCGCCACCCGGTCGTACTCCCGGCGGCGTTCGGCGTCGCCCAGCACCCGCCACGCCTCGTTGACCGCCCGCATCGAGTCGGCCGCCCGCTCCTGGGCCTCGGAGCTCTCACCGACGAAGCGGTCGGGGTGCCAACGCCGAGCGGCGTCGTGATAGGCCCGCCGCACGTCGTCGTGGGCGGCCGACCGGTCGATGCCGAGGGTGTCGTAGTGGCTGGACATGACACCCTCACGATACGGGCGCGAGACTCCCCGACATGAAGCTCGCACTTGGATTGGGTTATTGGTCGTCGGGTCCGCCGCAGGGCGCGACCGAACAGATCGCGGCGGCCGAGGACCTCGGCTTCGATTCGGTGTGGACCGCCGAGGCCTACGGGTCCGACGCCCTGACGCCGCTGGCGTGGTGGGGCGCGGCCACCGAACGGATCGGGCTCGGCACGTCGATCTGCCAGATCTCGGCCCGCACCCCGGCGGCGATGGCGATGGCGGCGATGACGATGGACCACCTCAGCGACGGCCGGTTCCGGCTCGGCCTCGGCGTCTCGGGCCCCCAGGTGGTCGAGGGGTGGTACGGCCAGCCCTATCCGAAGCCGTTGGCCCGCACCCGCGAGTACGTCGAGATCGTGCGGTCGATCGTCGCCCGCGAGGAACCGGTGACCCACGACGGCAGCCACTACCAGCTCCCCTACGACGGCGGCACCGGCCTCGGCAAGCCGCTCAAGTCGACCCTGCATCCCCGCCGCACCGACATCCCGATCTATCTCGGCGCCGAGGGCCCCAAGAACGTGGCGATGACCGCCGAGATCGCCGATGGGTGGCTGCCCCTGTTCTTCTCGCCGAAGGACAACGACTTCTACGCCACCAACCTGGCCGAGGGGTTCGCCCGTCCCGGCGCGCGCCAGACCGCGGAGACGTTCGACGTGGCGGCCGTGATCCCGGTCGTGCCCGACGGTGACGTCGAAGCGGCGGCCGACAAGGTGCGGCCGATGCTGGCCCTTTACGCCGGCGGCATGGGCGCCAAGGAGGCCAACTTCCACCTCAACGTGTTCGCCCGGATGGGTTGGGCCGACGTGTGCGAGAAGATCCAGGACCTCTACCTGGCCGGCGACAAGAAGGCGGCGATCGCGGCCGTGCCGACCGAGATGGTCGAGGACGTCGCCCTCGTCGGACCGCCGGAGAAGATCCGCGACGACCTGGCGAAGTGG
This sequence comes from Acidimicrobiales bacterium, assembly GCA_052032035.1. Classification (GTDB taxonomy): domain Bacteria; phylum Actinomycetota; class Acidimicrobiia; order Acidimicrobiales; family SZUA-35; genus JAWSVN01. Next base: position 21,137 of record JBPEXC010000060.1, read on the forward strand.
GACGAATCGGTGGTCGACACCGCCGTGGTGTCGGGGCCGCCGGCCCTCCTCGAACTGATGGCGGGCGTCGTCGGCTGACGTCGCAGCGTCAGCCGAGCTCGGCGCCCGACTTGGCGATCATCGCGTCGAGTCGGGCGTCCTGCCGTTCGGCCACGCCGACCACGAGCCGGGCCGCCAGGAAGGCGGCGACGGCGCCGGTGACGCCGGAGGCGGCCAGGCACATGGACCGATAGAGGGTCGACTCGAAGCCGAGCGAGATCACGAGCAGGTACTCGTGGAGCACGAACGTGGTCACCCAGATCGGGGCGAAGTGGGGCAGGCCGTCCTCGTGGCCGGTGGGCTGCGAGCTCGTGCGCCACAGCATGTCCATGCACGCGTAGTGGACCCGGGGCCAGAACAGCTGGACGTAGACGAGCATCGCGCCGGCGATCAGCAGCAGGAGCGGCGCCGCCGACGGGATGGCGCCGGCGAAGGACAGGACGGCGACCAGCAGGGGGAAGACGAAGACCTGCTTCTTCACCATCGACCAGAACTCGATGCGGGGGCTCTTGCCGAGATTGCGGACGTTGCCCCGCACCCGGACCCACCACACGATCGTCACCATCCACAGCAGCACGGTCTCGAACTGGATGGCGACCAGGGCCGCCGAGATCAGCCGATCCTGGGTGTCGCTGCGCGTGGTGGCGGCCGACATCAGGCCGGCCAGGGTCATCGCCAGCCCGAGGGGGATGTGGATGAGCAGCATCGTGGCCAGGGCCCGACTCAACGAGTAGACCGAGTCGTAGCCGTCGATGATCTCGACGATCTTCTCCGCCCGCCGGTTCTGCATCCGGCTGCGGTTCCGCGAGATCGACTGGGTTCGTGAACCTGCGCCCATGGATCATTCATCGGCGCAGGTCAGCGCGACTTGAGCGCCGCGCAACCCGGGGTCAGGTCCCGACCGCGAGGCCCGCCGCGAGCAACACCCCGGTGGCGAGCTGGGCCTTGCCGGTCTGCCCGAGGACCGGGATCAGGGCTGCGCCCATCGCTCCCGACCGCACGGCCCGCACCGCCGGCACCGCGACCGCCAGGCCGAGCAGGCCCACGAGGGCGGGCGGCCGCCACAGGGCCGACGCCGCGATCCCGACGGCCACCCCGACGAAGCACAGCAGGAACGCCGTGCGGGTGGCCGGGTCGCCGAGGCGGACGGCGAGGGTCGACTTGCCGGCGACCGTGTCGCCGGGGATGTCGCGCAGGTTGTTGATGATCAGCAGGGCGACGGCGAGGAGGCCGACCGGCACCGAGACGACGATGGCGAGGGCGTCGACCGATTCGGTCTGGACGTAGGCCGAGCCGACGGTGGCGACGACGCCGAAGAACACGAAGACGAACACCTCGCCGAGGCCGAGGTAGCCGTAGGGGCGGGGTCCTCCGGTGTAGGCCCAGCCGGCGAGCATCGAGGCGACGCCGACGACGAACAGCTCGGGGCCGACCGCCAGGGCGAGGGCTCCGCCGGCGACGCCGGCGACGGCGAACGCTCCGAGGGCCGCCTTCTTGACCGCACCGGCCGAGGCGAGGCCGCTGCCGACGAGGCGGGTCGGGCCCACCCGGTCGGTGTCGGTGCCCCGCTCACCGTCCGCGTAGTCGTTGACGTAGTTGGTGGCGACCTGGAGGGCGAGGCTGACGACGAGGGCGGCGAGGGCGCGCCAGGCGGTGAAGGTCGGCAGGGCGGCGGCGGTGCCGACGGCCACGGGCACCACCGCAGCGGGCAGGGTGCGGGGCCGGGCCCCCAGGATCCAACGGTTGGTCACGACGGGTCCTGCTCGGCGAGCAGCCGCTCGACCAGTCGTTCGAGTCCGGCGACGCGGCTGCCCTTGACCAGCACGGCATCGCCCTCACCGATCGCCCCGACGGCGGCGAGTGCGCCCTCCATGTCGGCATCGAGGTCGGCGACGTGGCGCGCCGCGCCGCCGTAGGCGGGGGCACCGACGGCGATCACGTCGATCCCGACGGCGGCGGCCTCGGCCGCGATCGCCGCGTGTTCGGCCTCACCGTCGTCGCCGAGTTCCCCCATCACCCCCATCACCGCCACCCGCCGACCGGCGACGTCGACCGCTCGGAGGGCCTCGAGGGCGGCCCGCATCGAGGTCGGGTTGGCGTTGTAGGCGTCGTCGAGCACGAGGGCCCCGGCCGCCGTGGTGGTGACGTCCATCCGGTGGGCCGACAGGGTGGCGGCGGCGATGCCGTCGGCGGCGGCTTCGAGGGGCACGCCCACGATGCCGGCCACGGTGAGGGCGGCGGCGGCGTTGGTGGCCATGTGGGCGCCGCTGACCGGGACGGTGACCCTGACCGACCCCCACGGGGTGTCGAGGGTGGCGGTCGGCCGGGCCAGGGCGTCGAGGCCGACGTCGACGATGCGGACGTCGGCATCGGCGTGGTGGCCGTAGGTGAACACCGCGGCCCGGGTGCGGGCGGCCATGGCGAGGACCCGGGGGTCGTCGTGGTTGAGCACGGCGGTGCCGGCCTGGCCGAGGGCCTCGACCAGTTCGCCCTTGGCGGCGGCGACCCCGTCGAGGTCGCCGAGCAGTTCGGTGTGGGCCGACGCCACCCGGGTCACCACCGCGATGGTCGGCCGCGCGATGCGGCACAGGTGGGCGATGTGACCGAGCCCGCGGGCGCCCATCTCGCAGACCGCCACCTCGGTGTCGCCCGGGGCGTTGACCAGCGTGAGCGGCAGACCCAGCTCGTTGTTGAACGACGCCGGGTTGGCGTGGGTGCGCTTCGTGGCGGCGCAGGCGGCGGCGATCAGGTCCTTGACCGAGGTCTTGCCGACGCTGCCGGTGACCCCGACGACCGGCGCCGGCGTGAGCCGGTCGCGAGACGCGACGGCCAGCAGGTTCAGGGCCTCGGTGGTGTCGCGCACCTCGATGCGGGGCCCGTTGGCGACGTCGCCCCGGGAGGTGAGGTAGGCGCCGGCCCCGGCGGTGAGGGCGGCCTGGGCGAAGTCGTGGCCGTCGCGGTCGGCGACGACGGGCACGAACAGGGCGCCGGGTGCCACCGAGCGGGAGTCGATCGTGGCGCCGGTGACGGTGACGTCGGGGCCGTGGAGGGTGCCGCCGACCGTGGCGGCGAGGGCGGAGGCGAGGAACTGCACGATCACCGTTCTACCGGGGAAGTACCCTCCGGCGGGTGACCGAACCCGGCAAGATCCGCCTCGTCGTCCTCTTCGGAGGTCAGTCGGCCGAGCACGACGTGTCGTGCACCACGGCCACCCACGTGATCACGGCCGCCGCAGCGTCGGGCCACTACGAGATCGAGCCGGTGGGGATCACCCGCGACGGCACCTGGGTGCGGGCCGAGGCCGCGGCCGAACTGTTGGCGGCCAAGGAGGCCCTGCCGCCGGCGCTGTCGCCGGACGGGCCGGCCGTCGAGCCGGGGGCACTGCTCTCCCCCGTCGGCGAGACGGCGACGGTCGCGCTGCCGTTGCTGCACGGCCCCCTCGGCGAGGACGGCACCGTCCAGGGACTGTTCGAGCTGGCCGGCGTGCCCTACGTGGGGTCCGGGGTCCTCGGCTCGGCACTGGCGATGGACAAGGTGAAGGCCAAGGAGGCGATCGCCCACGCCGGGATCGCCCAGACCCGGTGGCGGCCGCTGTTCGAGCCGACGTGGGACGGCGATCTCGACGCGATCGTCGACGACCTCGGCCTGCCGGCGTTCGTGAAGCCGGCGAACATGGGCTCGTCGGTCGGGGTGTCGAAGTGTCGGACCGTCGAGGAGTTGGCGGCCGGCATCGAGGCGGCGTTCCGGTACGACGAGTGGGTGGTGGTCGAGGAGGCGGTGACGGCTCGGGAGATCGAGCTGGCCGTGCTCGGCAACGTCGAGCTGCGGGTGTCGGTGGCGGGCGAGATCCTGCCGGCGGCCGACTTCTACGACTACGACGACAAGTACCTGGCCGGCAACAGTTCCGAGGTCATCCCCGCCGTGCTGCCCGACGGTACCGAGGCCGAACTGCAGCGCCTGGCGGCCGACGCGTTCCGGGTGCTGCGGTGCGAGGGGTTGGCCCGGGCCGACTTCCTCTACGAGGAGGGCGGCCGCGGTCCGCTGCTCAACGAGCTCAACACGATGCCGGGCTTCACCCCGATCTCGATGTACCCCAAGCTGTGGGCGGCGTCGGGCCTCGACTACCCCGACCTGATCGACGAGCTCGTCCGCCTCGCCGTCGAGCGGCACGGCCGACGTGCGAGCAAGCGCATCACGACTCGCTGAGGCGGCCGCCCCGGCGCGGATGGGGCCCGACTTCCGGCGGCTCGTCGCCTCGTCGTGGAGTTCCAACCTCGGCGACGGGATCGCGATCGCCGCCGCGCCCCTGCTCGTCGCGTCGCAGACCGACAGCGCCTTCCTGATCGCTGCCGCCCTCGGCCTCCAGCGACTGCCGTGGGCCGTGCTCGGGCTCTACGCCGGCGCCATCGCCGACCGGGTCGACCGGCGGCGCCTGATCGTGGCGGCCAATTTGGCACGCGTCGTGGTCCTGGCGGTGCTGTCGGCGGCGTTGCTGGGAGACGCGGTGAACGTGGCGGTGGTGCTCGCCGCGGTGGCGTTGCTCGGCACGGCGGAGACGTTCGCCGACGTGGCCTCCGGCACGCTGCTGCCGATGATCGTCGACGCCGACGACCTCGGGGTGGCCAATGCCCGCCTCGGGTTCGGCCGGATCACGCTCAATCAACTGGCCGGGCCGGCGATCGGCGCCTTCCTGTTCGCCGCCTCGAGCGCCCTGCCGTTCCTGACCCAGGCCACCACCGTCGCACTCGCCGCCGTCGTCGTCGCCAGGATGGCGATCCCGGCCCCGGTCACGCGACCGAACCCGACCTCGGTCCGGGCCGACATCGTCGAGGGCGCCCGCTGGGTGTGGTCGACGCCGCCGATCCGCACGCTGACGATCACGATCATCGCCTTCAACATCACCTTCGGGGCGCTCTCCGGCGTGCTGGTGCTGGCCGCCCGCCAGCGCCTGGGACTGGCCGACTCCGGTTTCGGGCTGCTGCTGTCGACCAGCGCGGTGGGCGGCGTGCTCGGCACGATGATCTACGGCCGGCTCGAGCGCTCCCTCGGACGCACCTGGATCCTCCGGGTCGGGCTGCTGGTGGAGACGCTCACCCAGCTCGCGTTCGCCTGGTCGACGAGCGTGGCGGTGGTGTTCCCGGTCTTCTTCGTGTTCGGGATCCACGAGGCCGCGTGGGGCGCGACGGTGGCCACCATTCGGCAGCGGCTGGTGCCCGAACACCTCATGGGGCGGGTCGGGAGCGTCTACTCGGTCGGGCTGTTCGGCAGCCTCGTGGTCGGGTCGACCGTGGGCGGGCTCATCGCGGACCGCTGGGGCGTCACCGCGCCGATGTGGTTCGGCTTCGCCGGCTCGGCGGGGTTGCTGCTCGTGCTCTGGCGACCGCTCGCCGCCCTCGTCACTCCAGGTCCGGATCGTCCTTCGGCGGCCGGTACAGCCGGCCCAGATAGCAGTCGAGGCCATAGGCAGTGAGCGACTCGCCGAGCGGTTTCGACGGACCGTCGACCTCGGGTGGCTCGGCCTCGAGCGGCTTGGAGACCTTGGGCGGCGGCTTCCATCGGGTGCCGTCGAGGGTCACGACCATGAACAGCCCCGTCAGCTCCGGATGTCGTCGGAGACGCAGGTCGGGATGCTCGTGCAACGTGCGATGGTGGTGGCCGCAGATCATCGCCAGGCCGTCGACGCTGGTCTGCTGACGGTCCTCCCAGTGGACGACGTGGTGAGCGTGGAGGCCGGTGGTGACACCGCACCCGTCGATCACGCACTCGGGCTGCATCGTCGCCAGCACCTGTCGCATCCAGCCGGGTGCCAGGCGGGTCTCGTGCGACACCCAGACCGGGTGCCCGCCACGCCGCAGCATCCAGCGGGCTCGGATGCGTTCGTCGAAGATCCGATCGAGTTCGGCGTCGGTGATCGGCGTGCCGTCGGGCGCCGCCACACCGTCGCTGCCCCCGGACTCCTCGAACTCGTCGAGGTCGATCGTGACCATCGCCAGGAAACGCTCGTTGACCGCCCCACCGCCGTTGGCGAGGAGGTGCCACAGCGCCTCGGCCATCGTGGCGTGGTGCATCGTGCCGTCGGGCTTGCGATGGGACAGCTCGGCCCGGGTCTGCGCCAACTGTTCCCGGATCGCGGCGCCGTGCGCGTCGGTCCAGCGGCCGTTCATGACGAAGCCGCCCTGGTGGTGGCCGACGAGGCTGACGTGGTCGACGATCTCCTGCGGGGGCGGTTCGGGATCGTTGAGCCGGCGGGTGTGGGCACACGTGCGCTGGAGCTGGCCGACGGACAGGTCGTTGGCGTAGCGGACGAGATCGGCCTCGGTCTCGCCGTCGCTCGACCGGGTGATCACGTCGGCGGCCGTGAGACCGAGCTCGCCGTTGGCGAACGCCGCCGACAGCGCCGGTCGCTCGGCTGCACCCCGCCCGACCGTCAGGTACCTCGTGGCCTCGGAGGTAGAGAGGTGGAGCTCGTGGGAGATCCGGTGCTCGACCGACCGGAAGCCGAACCCGGCGCCGGACGGGTCGTCGTCGAGCGCCTCGGCCAAGTCGGCGACCGCGTCGGACAGCTCGGCCTGGAGGGCGTTGATCTGGCCGGTGATCCGTCGGGCTCGGCGCGACAGCAGCTCGACCCGGTCGACGCCCGAACCCGCCGAGGCGCCGCCGGCGTCGTCACCAGCTCCGTTGTCGTAGAACCCCGCCGAATCCATGGTCCCCATCATGACGAGGGGGTGTGACAGTCACGAGGCCACCCTGGTGGCGAGACAGACGGCGCCGGCGACGGCGAGCACGGCGGCGGCGATCGAGATCGCCGTGATGCCACCGGCGGCCCACAACGTCGTCGCCCCGACGCTGGTGACCGCACGACCGGCGGTGAGGGTGATCCCCGCCCACCCGACGACCTCGGCTCGCCGATCGGTCGACAGCTCGGTGATCATCACCATCAGGGCGATGAAGCCGACCTCGAAGGCGACGATGCCGGCGGTGAGCAGACCGAGGCCGACGACCCGGTCGTCGCCGGCGAGCGGAAGGGCGGCGAACAGCGGGGCGAGGGCGACGAGCCCGACCAGCGCCGTGCGGCGGCTGCCGAAGCGATCGGCCCAGGCGGTCACCGCCGCCGTGCCGACGAGTTCGCCGAGGCCGAGCACCACCACGGCCCCGCCGATGCCCTCCACCGAGAGGCCGAGCTGCTCCTCCATCCAGATGCCGTGGGCGACCATCACGAGCTGGTGGGAGCCGGACACGAGGCCCAGCACCACCATCGCCGGCAGCACGGTCTTGGGAAGGGGTCCGAGGTCGGCCGACGGGGCGGCGACCCGCTCGGCCCGGGGCACCGCAGATCGGACCACCACGACGGCCACCACAGCGGCGACGGCGGTGACGACGAAGGCCTCGCGCCACGACCACGCGTCGATCACCAACCCGATCACCGGGGTGCCGACGAGGAGCGAGAGGGCCCACGCGAACTCGGTGGCACCGATCACGCGACCACGCCGTTCGAACGGCACGACGGCGCCGATCCACGAGATCATCGCCAGGTCGTAGAGCGGCTTGCCGAAGCCGATGAGTGCGAAGCCGAGCCCGAACCACCAGGCACCGCCGAGGACGACCAACGCGGCGCCGCCGGCGACGATCGTGAGGCCGGTGACCATCGTGTTCCGGTAGCCGAGCCGGTCGGATCGACCGCCGAGCCACGACGCCGGGATGCCGAGCAGGAGTTGGATCGACAGCACCACGCCCGCCGCGCCGAGCGAGAGGCCGGCGCCCCGGGCGATGGCGGGCAGGAACGAGAGCGGGAAGCGGAGGGCCACGTTGGTGACCCACCGTCCGAACGCCAGCGCGGCGACCGGCCGGCCGACCGAGGGCGCGTCGAGCGCCTCGACGGCGGAGTCGGTCGGTGCGGCGCTCACCCCAGCAGCATGCCGACATCGGCGAGGTGTATCGTTGGTGTATGGCGCGCACGAACATCGACATCGACGACGAGCTCTGCCGGCGCGTGATGCAGCGCTATCACCTCCGCACCAAACGAGAGGCGGTCGACCTCGCGCTCCGTCGGCTGGCCGAGGAACCGCTCGCCGACGCCGACGCACGATCGCTCCGCGGATCGGGCTGGGAAGGTGACCTCGACGAGATGCGTTCGTGATCCTCGTCGACACCTCGGCCTGGGTCGAGTTCCTCCGAGACACGGGCTCCCCGGTCTGCCAGGCGGTCGACGACCTGCTCGCCGACGACCTCGCCGTCTGTGATCCGATCTCGATGGAGGTGCTGGCCGGGGCCCGCAACCAACGGCACCTCGGCGACCTCCGTCGCCTGCTCGCCCGCTGCACCGTGCTCCCCACCGAACCGGCCGACTTCGAGACCTCCGCCGCCCTCTACCGGACGTGTCGGACCAAGGGCGAGACGGTCCGCAAGCTGATGGACTGCCTCATCGCCGCCGTGGCCATCCGCCACGGCGCCGCACTCCTGCACGCCGATGCGGACTTCGGCGCCCTCGAACGACACGCCGGACTGGTGGTCCACCCCCGCTCGGCGTGAGCGACTACGGCTCGAGGGCGGCGCGGAGGAAGTCGAGGACCGTGCGGCGCAGGCGGGCCGCGGTGCGCAGGTCGAGATCGAGGCCGACCGCCCGGAGCACGCCGGCGTCCGCCACCACGCCGGTGACGGCGGCGTAGACGCTGACCAACAACAGCGCCGGGTCGGCCCTGCGGAACACCCCGGCCTCCATCTGCTCGGCCAGCGACGCCACCGCCCGGTCGATCAGCGGCTGCAGCTCGGCCAGCACCGCATCCGAATGGGGTGGACCGACGCGGGTCACCTCACGCAACAGGCCCAACAGCTCCGGCCGCCGCACCGCCAGATCGAACGCCGCCCGCACCGCGGCCTCGACCCGAGGCCACCCGAGCGCCGGCCCGTCCATCGCCCCGGCCAGCGTCGCCCCGAGCTCGGCCGCCCCGGCGGAGAACACCGCCGCCAGCAGTCCGTCCTTGGAACGGAAGTGGTAGAGCACCGCCTGCTTGGTCACGCCGAGCTCACGCGCCAGGTCGTCGAGCGACGTGGCGGCGACGCCCCGCTCGGCGAAGGCCGCCGACGCAGCCTCGATCGCACGCTGCTTCGTCGCCATGGCCGCCGATCCTAGCTATCCTCGGACCGTTCCTGACCGATTGGTAAAGAGCCCCCGAGAGGCCGCACCTCCCATGATCGCCGAACAGCTCGCCGGACAACGCATCGCCATCACCGGCGGCACCGGGTTCCTCGGCACCGCCCTCATCGAACGGCTGATGCGGCAGGTCCCCGACTGCGAACTCGTCCTCCTCGTGCGCCCGGGCAAGCGGTCGACCCCGACCGAGCGGGCCCGCCGCGAGATCTTCCGCAACGACGCCTTCCACCGCATGATCACCGAGCGGGGCGAGACCCCCCGCAAGGCGCCGACGTTCTGGGACGAGGTCGAGCGCCGCGTCACCGTGATCGCCGGCGACGTCTCCAGCGACGGCCTGGGCCTGAACGACGACGACCGCGCCATCCTCGCCGGCTGCGACACCGTCATCCACTCGGCCGCCACCGTCAGCTTCGAGGCCCCGCTCGACGGCGCCATCGAGGTCAACCTCCTCGGCGCCACCCGCATCGCCGAGACCCTCCAGAGCCTGGAGGTCACCCCCCACCTCGTCGCCGTGTCGACCTGCTACGTCGCCGGCAACCGCCGCGGCTCGGCCCCCGAACAGCTCCTGACCGACTCGCCGTTCCACATCGACGTCGACTGGCGAGCCGAGGTGAAGGCCGCCCGCCGCACCCGCAGCGACTTCGACGCCGAGAGCCGTAGCGCCGAACGCCTCGAGGAGTTCCGGGCCCGAGCCCGCCACGAACTCGGCGCCGCCGGCACGCCCCTGCTCGCCGCCAAGACCGAGCAGTACCGCCAGCGCTGGGTGACCGAGCAGCTCGTCGAGGCCGGCCGGGCCCGCGCCGCCTCGCTGGGCTGGCCCGACGCCTACGCCTACACCAAGGCCCTCGGCGAGCGAGCACTCGTCGAGTCCAAGGCCGACGTGCCGGTGTCGATCGTGCGCCCGTCGATCATCGAGTCGGCCTGGGCCGAGCCGGTCCCGGGCTGGATCAAGGGCTTCCGCATGGCGGAACCGATCCTGATCTCCTACGCCCAGGGCCTGCTGCGCGAGTTCCCCGGCGTGCCCGAGGGTGTCGTCGACGTCATCCCGGTCGACATCGTGGTCGCCGCCATCGTCGCCGTCGCCGCCAAGGGCCCGAGCGACGACGGGTCGGTCCCGGTCACCCAGGTCGCCTCCGGCACCCGCAACCCGCTCCACTACCGCACCCTGGTCGACCTCGTGTCGGGCTGGTTCACCGAGCACCCGCTCTACGACAAGAAGGGTCAGCCGATCGCAGTCGCCCCCTTCAGCTTCCCCGGCCGCGGCGCCGTCGAACGCCAACTCGACCGAGCCCACAAGAGCCTCGACCGGGCCGACAAGGCCCTCAAGCTGCTCCCGCTCCGGGGCAAGCAGGCGCTGATCAACGCCGACGTCGAGGACAAGATGGAGCAGGTCGAGCGGGCCAAGACCTACGTGAAGATCTACGGCGCCTACGCCGAGTGCGAGGCCCTCTACGGGGTCGAGAAGCTCCTCGAACTCCACGAGTCGCTCGACCCCGCCGACCAGGAGGCTCTCGCCCTCGACCCCGGCATCGTCGACTGGCGCCGCTACGTCACCGAGATCCACCTGCCCTCGGTCGTCGAGCACGCCAGGGTGAAGACCTCGGGCGAACGCAGCGACCCCGACGCCCGCGTCAAGCGGCTCCGCAAGCGGGTGCTCGCCCCCGAGCGCCACATCGCGGCGTTCGACCTCGAGAACACGATCATCGCGTCGAACGTGGTGTTCTCCTACGCCTGGCTGGCCACCCGCAACATGACGCCGGGCGAGCGAGTGCGCTTCACGATGAAGACCCTGCAGGAGGCCCCCGGCCTGCTCGCCCTCGACCAGCGCGACCGCACCGACTTCCTGCGCCACTTCTACCGCCGCTACGACGGCGCGTCGGTGGCCGAGATGGATCGGCTCGGCGCCGAGCTGCTGAGCGACCACATCCTGACCAAGGCGTTCCCCGCCGCGGTCCGCCGGGTCCGCAAGCACCGCGAGCTCGGCCACCGCACCGTGTTGATCACCGGCGCCCTCAACATCGTGGTCGACCCGCTGCGGCCACTGTTCGACGACGTGATCTGCGCCGAGATGTCGGTGCGTGACGGCCGCTACACCGGCGAGCTCCTCGCCGTGCCGCCCACCGGCGAGATCCGGGCCCAGGCGCTGCGCGACTACGCGGAGGCCCACGACCTCGACCTCGCCGAGTCGGTGGCCTATGCCGATTCGTCGTCGGATCTCCCCCTGCTCGACGCCGTCGGGTTCCCCGTTGCCGTCAACCCCGAGACCCGCCTCGCCTCCATCGCGGTGAAGCGCGGCTGGCTCGTGGAGTACTGGTCCAAGGCCCAGGGCGGTTCCGACCGCGCGCTCCCCCTCGGCCCCCTCCCCTCGCTCCGCCGGAGCAGGAAGTAGCCCATGCCCTCCTCTCGTCGCCCCAACCCCCGCCCTGGCTTCGTCCTCGAGGTCGACCGCCAGACCCCTCCCCTGCTGTTCCACCACGGCGAGGGGTTCCGGATGGAGAAGCTGCCGGTGGGCCGCAGCCGCGTGATCTACCCGGCCGAGCCGCTGGAGGGCCTCGCCCATCCCGACCACGAGATCCGGCAGGCCCTGCTCCACCCGATCGAGGACGACCCGTTGCCCTCGCTGCTGAAGCCGGGCATGAAGCTGACGATCGCGTTCGACGACATCTCGCTGCCCCTGCCTCCGATGCAGCG